>DASSBO010000256.1:0-2560 GCA_035698655.1 Streptomyces sp. | reverse complement strand
CGCACCTCCACGCGGAACGACGCCACGTCGTCCGCGAAGGGGTCGAACGTGCAGCCACCGGCCAGGTCGAAGCGGGCATGGTGCCAGTGACAGGTCAGGATGCCGTCCCGCACGGTACCCCGGCTCAGCGGGAACCCCATGTGCGGGCACCGGTTGTCGAGGGCGTACACGCGGCCCTCGTTGGCCACGAGCACGATCGCACGGCCGCCAATCGAGACGACCTTCGGGCTCTGCTGTTCGACTTCGGCCAGCGTGCCTACAAGCACGCTCGCACTCTGCACATCGGTGGCCATCGCGCCCTCCTCCGGCGCCGCCGGGCGCCTGTTTCCGTTCAGGGTGCGAAGCTACGAGGTGAAGTGCGGTTGAAGTCAAGCGGGGGAAGGACACCCCACCCCAACCCTCCCCCGCGGACGGGGGAGGGGGCAGGAATGCAAGCGGGGCGGCCCGGTGGGCCGCCCCTCGTTGCTGCGTCCGTCGCCTCGCGGCTAGCGCGAGGGGAAGGTGCGCCGCAGGAACGTCGGCAGGTCCGCCTCGGTCAGGGACTCCGAGGTGGGGTCGGGCCGGATCTCGCCGAGTTTGATCGGCGCGGGCTCGTCCTGCTCGTCCAGCACCTGGCGGATGTTCATCTTGCGGGTGCCGCTGAAGCCGGTGGCGATCACGGTGATGCGCACCTCGTCGCTCAGCGTGTCGTCCATGCTCGTGCCGAAGATGATCTCGGCCTCCGGGTCCACGACTTCCGCAATCACGCGGGCCGCCTGGTCGAGTTCCCGCAGGCCGAGGTTCTTCGGCCCGGCGACGTTGAAGAGCACACCCGTCGCGCCCGTGATGTCCACCTCCAGCAGCGGGCTGGCGATGGCCTGGCGGGCCGCCTCCACGGCCCGGTGCTGGCCCTTGCCGCTGCCGATCGCCATCAGGGCCGGGCCGGCGTCCGTCATGATCTTGCGCACGTCGGCGAAGTCCAGGTTGACCATGCCGGGCACCGTGATCAGCTCGCTGATGCCCTGGATGCCCTGCCGTAGGACGTCGTCCGCGTTGCGGAAGGCGTCCTCGACCGAGATGTCCTCCTCGCCCAGCTGGAGCAGCCGGTCGTTGGGGATCACGATCAGCGTGTCCACCGTGCTCTGGAGGTCGCGCACGCCCTCCTCGGCCTGCTGGCGGCGCTTGGCGCCCTCGAAGGTGAAGGGCTTGGTCACCACGCCGATGGTGAGGGCGCCCAGTTCGCGGGCCACCTCCGCCACGATCGGCGCGGCGCCGGTGCCGGTGCCGCCACCGAGGCAGGCCGTGACGAAGACCATCTCCGCGCCCTGCAGCGACTCGCCGAGGGCTTCGCGCGACTCCTCGGCGGCACGCTGGCCGCGCAACGGGTCGGAGCCCGCGCCGAGCCCGCGCGTGAGGCGGTCGCCGATGCGCACCTTCAGTTCGGCCGTGCAGTGCTCCAGCGCCTGCAGGTCCGTGTTCACCGCCACGTATTGCACGCCGGGCAGGCGCGCGGTGATCATGCGGTTGACGGCGTTCGAGCCGCCTCCACCGACCCCCACGACCTTGATCGGGGGCAGCGCGTCGAGGTTGTCGAGCATGTCGTTGCCTTTCCGGGCGGCCGGCGTCATGCCAGGAGGCATGGCGCCCGAGGCCCGCTGTGCCGGCGTGGACGTCGGAGGCCGGGTGGGGTGACCGGCATCCGGCGTGTGCCGGCTCGGGGTGGCGGCGTCCGCACGGGCGGGACGCGAGGCGGCGGCGGGCTCCTCCGTGGCGGCCGCCCCAGGGGAGTCCGGGCGTGCCGGCGGGGAGGCCACCGTGTCAAGTTCGTCGTGCTGTTCCATCCGAGGACGGGCCGGTGCATGCGAGGGCGCCTGCACAGGCGCTTCCGGCGCGGGCGTCTCCGCCACGACGGCCCGTGGCTCGGCCTCGGTGGCCGGCGCCTCCGTCCGGGGCGCGGGCGTCTCGGCGCGGAGCGCGACCGGCAGGTCGTACTCGGAGGGGATGTACGCGGGCGGCTCGTCCGCGCTGAGGTCCAGCGGCTCGCGCTCGGAGGCCGGCGGTGCCGCCTCCGCGGTCACTTCGGCCACGGGCGCCGGCGCCTCCGAGGGCGGCGACGCCTCGGGCGGCTGTGGCCCGCGGTCATCGCGGTCCGCCTGGTCGGCGGCCTCCCGCTTCGCCGCCAGGCGTGCCGCCTGGAGGTAGTCGAAGAGCGTGCCGGGCCCCATGGAGTCCCGGTGCTCCTCGTGCTCCGCGACCGCGGGCGGGCCGCTCCCGTGGCGGCTGTCCGTGCTGTTGGCCATGTTCTCCCCCTTACCGCCGCAGCGGCCTACTGCGGCAGGACCACGCGCATCAGGTGCGCGACCTTCTTGAACAGGCCGCCCAACGGGGCGACCGGGCTGGGTGTCGAACGGAACATGATGGCCTGCTCCTTCAGCGCCCACCGGAGCAGGCCCGCCGAGGTGGCATAGGCCGGGTCTTGCAGGATGTCCGAGAGCCCGGAGAGGTGCCTCGGGCGCCCGATGCGTGCCGGCAGTCCCAGCACCTCCTCGGCCAGGTAGTCGATGCCGGGCAGCGCCGCGGC
>DASSBO010000255.1:0-8934 GCA_035698655.1 Streptomyces sp. | reverse complement strand
GCAGGACGGGCACGACCAGGCGTCGTCCTTCCACTCCTGGCCTGCGGCCACCCACACCACGTTGGGGGAGGAGGAGGCGGCCCACGCCACCAGCGGGTCGTCGGCGTTGGCGATGATCACCGCCTTCGACCCGGACAGGCCCTCCCGCCAGCGTTCCGCGAGCATCCGGGTCTCCGCGGCGCGGTCCAGCTGGTCGCGGGAGAGGTTCAGCAGGGCGATGGCCTTCGGCGTCACGTCCTGCGCGACGCCGGCCAGGTACTTCTCGTCGACCTCTATCACGCCGTACTGCGCGTCCGAGCCGCCGGCCAGTGCCGAGGTGATGCCCGCGGGCATGTTGGCGCCCAGCGCGTTGGAGACCACGCCGCCGTTGGCGCGCAGCGCCTCCGCGATGAGCCGGGTGGTCGTCGTCTTGCCGTTCGTGGCGGAGACCAGGATGACATCCAGGTGCCGGGCCAGCCGTGCCAGCAGGTCGGGCTCCAGCCTGAGGGCGACCTTGCCGCCGATCACCGATCCGCTGCCGCGGCCCGCCGCCCGCGACACCGCCGCCGCGGCCCTGCCCGCCGTCACGGCCAGTCTGGCGCGTGGCGACAGCGGCTCCGTGTTGCCTGGCATCGTCCTCGATCCTCCTCGACCACTCGGTGGAGCGGCCAGCCTACCGAGATCCGCCGCCCTGACCGAACCGCGGCACCCGCCGATGACGAATGCTTCCGTAGAGTTGCGCGCATGCCACGCTTCCCGATCCCCGGAAGCACCGGATCGCCGCGCCCGCTGCGGCTGTTCGGCGATCCGGTGCTGCACGCGCCGTGCCGTGCGGTCACGGCGGCGGACGGGCCGCTCGAGGCCCTGGTGGAGGACCTGTTCGCGACGATGTACGCGGCCCGCGGCGTGGGGCTGGCCGCCAACCAGGTCGGCGTGCCGCTGCGGGTGTTCGTCTTCGACTGCCCCGACGAGGAGGACCGGCACCGCCGTGGCCATGTGATCAATCCGCGGCTCGTGGAGAGTGCGGGACCGACCGTGCGCGGGCCGGAGGGCTGCCTGTCGCTGCCGGGTTTCGAGGCCGGCACGCCGCGTGCCGACCGCGTGGTCGTGGCGGGCGAGGACCTGCGGGGCAGGCCCGTTCACCTGACCGCCGAGGGCTTCTGGGCCCGCTGCCTGCAGCACGAGTGCGACCACCTCGAGGGGCGGGTGTGCACCGACCTGCTCCGCGGCGTGCGCAGGATCCGCGCCCGTCGCGCGGCCCGCCGCCTGACGGGCGTCTGACCGGCTAGAAGGCCGGGGCCCCGGCGCGTTCGCCTGCGGTGGCCAGCCGGCCCCACAGCAGGTCTGTGAGGTGCCGCACCAGCTGGGCACGGGGAAAGGGACGCTCCCGCAGCCACCAGTCGCCCGCCGCGTGCATCATCCCGACGATGCCGTGCCCCCAGGCACGGGCCTGCGTGGTGCCCTCCGGCCCCAGGTCGACCCGCTCCGCGATCACCGTGGCCAGCTCTTCGCCGAGCCGGCGCAGCAGCGGTGCCGTGTGCCGCCCGACGTCGAATCCGCCCGGACCGCCGTCCTCGGCCGGATGCATCAGGAAGCGGTAGACCTGCGGCCTGGCCTCGATCGCCGACAGATAGGTGTCCAGGGTGTTCTCCACCCGGCTGCGCCGGTCGGCCGGGGCGTCCAGCGCGGCCCGGAGGGCGGCCAGCAGGGCGTCGGTGTGCCGTACGGCAAGCGCCCGGTACAGGCCGCCCTTGTCGCCGAAGTGCCGGTAGAGGATGGGCTTGGTGATCCCTGCCTCCGCCGCGATGGCGTTCATCGAGGCGCCCGGCCCGTCCCGCAGCACCACCCGGTCGGCGGCCTCGAGCAGCTCGGCCCGCCGTTCGGCCGTGCCGCTGCCGCCGCGGCCGTCCGGACCTCTGGTCGCCATCGCTTTCGCCTCCGCAGGTTGACATGGGCTACCGGTCGGTAACAGACTTCGTGTTACCGATAGTAACAACCCTGGGAAGGGACCGGAGATGGCGGAGTTCGCGATCGACCTCAACGACGACCAGAAGGCCGTGCGGGAATGGATTCACGGCTTCGCCGCCGACGTGATCCGGCCGGCCGCCGCCGAATGGGACGAGCGCGAGGAGACCCCCTGGCCGATCATCCAGGAGGCCGCCAAGATCGGCCTGTACTCGCTGGACTTCTACGCCCAGCAGTTCTTCGACCCGACCGGCCTGGGCATCGCCATGACCATGGAGGAGCTCTTCTGGGGCGACGCCGGCATCGGCCTGTCCATCGTCGGCACCGGGCTGGCGGCCGTCGGGGTGCTGGCGAACGGCACCGAGGAGCAGATCGGCACCTGGGTGCCGCAGATGTACGGTGACCCGAACGACGTGAAGCTCGCCGCCTTCTGCTCCTCCGAGCCCGACGCGGGCTCCGACGTGGCCGCCATGCGCACCCGTGCCGTCTACGACGAGGCCAAGGACGAGTGGGTGCTCAACGGCACCAAGACCTGGGCGACCAACGGCGGGATCGCCAATGTCCACGTCGTCGTCGCGGTCGTCGACTCCGAACTCGGCTCCAAGGGCCACGCCTCCTTCATCGTCCCCCCGGGCACGCCCGGGCTCTCGCAGGGGCAGAAGTTCAAGAAGCACGGCATCCGCGCCTCGCACACCGCAGAGGTGGTCCTCGAGGACGTGCGGGTGCCGGGCCACTGCCTGCTCGGCGGCAAGGAGAAGCTGGACGAGCGCCTCGCCCGGGCCCGGGAGCGCGCCAAGAAGGGCGGGGAAAGGGTGAAGAACGCGGCGATGGCCACCTTCGAGGCCTCCCGGCCCGCCGTGGGCGCCCAGGCCGTCGGCATCGCGCGCGCCGCCTACGAGGTGGCGCTCGACTACGCCAAGACCCGGGTCCAGTTCGGCCGCCCCATCATCGACAACCAGGGCGTCGCCTTCCAGCTCGCCGACATGCGCACCCGCGTCGACGCCGCCCGGCTGCTGGTGTGGCGGGCCTCGTGGATGGCCGCGGCGGGTAAGCCGTTCGAGGCGGCCGAAGGCTCCATGTCCAAGCTCTTCGCCGGCGAGACCGCCAAGACCGTCACCGCGCAGGCCATGCAGATCCTGGGCGGCAACGGCTTCACGCGCGAATACCCGGTGGAGCGCATGCACCGCGACGCGGCCATCTACACCATCTTCGAAGGCACCAGCGAGATCCAGCGTCTGGTGATCGCACGGACCCTCTCGGGCATGCCTATTCGGTGATTTCGAGGGCCGTCCGGGTGAATCCGGCCGTCAGAGCGCAACCAAAGCGCCCCTTGCTCGGAATACAGGTCGGCGGGTGGCAATCGCCCGCCGCGGTCCCACGCCGGGCCGCACGACTCACGAGTAAGGACTTCAGTGATGGCACGTCTCGTCAAGACCGTCGCCCTCGCGGCCGGCGCCGGCGCGATGCTCGTCGCGGGCGCCGGTGTCGCCGTGGCCGACAGCGGCGCCCAGGGTGCGGCCGTCGGGTCGCCCGGTGTCGTCTCGGGCAACAACATCCAGGTCCCGATTCACATCCCGGTCAACCTGTGCGGCAACTCCGTCAACGTCGTCGGCCTGCTGAACCCCACGTTCGGCAACGTGTGCGTCAACGCCTCGGGTGACCACGCCGACCACAAGAAGAAGCACCACTGACGGTCTTCCCCGCTCATCGGGGGCCTGCGCCCCGGGACGCCGCGCGTCCCGGGGCGCAGGCCGTCAGGCCCCGTAGGGCAGCAGCACCAGCCGATCGTGCCCCGTCTCTCCCCGCTCCAGCATCGAGTGCTCCTCGGCCGCGGCACTCAGCGGCATGGCACGCACCCCTCGCGGCCTCAGCCGTCCCGACGCCAGCAGCCGGTTGACGGCCCGTGCGGCGGCCGCCAGCTCGGCCACCGTGGCGTTCGAGATGGCGAACCCGGTCACCGAGCCGTCCCGCATGTACAGCGCACCGGGCGGCAGTAGCGGGGAGCCGCCCGCGGCCCCCGCCATCAGCACGATGCGTCCCCGCCTGCCGAGGAGGGCGACGGCCTGTTCCAGGTCGTTGTGCCCCGAGGTGTCCAGATGGACGTCGACGCCGTCGCCGGCGGCCGTCCGCAGACGGCTGGTCAGATCGGGATCCCGGTAGTCGAAGACCTCGTGCGCCCCCAGGGAGCGGCAGTAGCCGAAGTCCGCCTCACGGGCCGTGCCGATCACCCGCGCACCGGCCTCGGCCGCCAGCGTGACGGCCGCACCGCCGACGTGCCCGGCCGCACCGCCCACCAGCACCGTCTGCCCCGCCGTCAGGCCGCCGTGCACGAACAGCGCCAGCCAGGCCGTGGCCACCGGATGCAGCAGCGCCACCGCCTCCCGGTCGTCCACGCCGGCGGGCAGCCGGTACAGGCGGTCGGCGGCGACCACCGCCAAAGCGGCCGCGGCGCCCTGCCGGCCGCCGTGCCCGAGGCTGTTGCACCACACCCGGTCCCCGGGACGCAGCCCCGGCGCACCCGGACCGGGCCGCACCACCGTCCCGACCAGGTCGCGTCCGAGAACGAACGGGAAGGGCACCGGCGTCTCGTACAGCCCGGAGCGCACGAACAGGTCCACCCGGTTCACCGCGGTGGCCGCCGTCTCGACCAGCACGTCCGTCGGCCCCGGCACCGGCGGCTCCAGCTCCCCGCAGCGGATCTCCTCCGGGCTTCCCAACTGCTCGATGTAGGCGGCGAACATGCCACCACCCTGCCGCACCCGGGGCCCGGCGCGCCCGGCAGGCCCCGGCCGGCCGCCGCCGATCGTGTGAGACGAGCCCGCCCGCCGCGAGGCGGGCGGGCCGCCGTGGAAGGCAGCAACCGTGAAACTCGCCACCAGAGCCCGCCACGTCCCTCCCCGTATCGCCGCCGGAGCCTTCATCCTCAGCTCCGGTCTGAGCAAGCTGGAGAAGATCGACGACGACCAGACCGCCGAGGGCCTGCACGGCATGGCCCGCGGCACCTACCCCTTCCTCGACCAGCTGCCGCCGCGCACCTTCCTGAAGGTGCTGTGCGGGTCGGAGATCGCCCTGGGCGCTGCGCTGCTGGCCCTGCCGGTGGTGCCCACCGCGCTCGCCGGGGCCGGCCTCAGCGCCTTCTCCGGATCGCTGCTGGGCATCTACCTGCGCGCCCCAGGCATGCGCCGCGAAGGGTCCCTGGCACCCACCGACGCCGGCATGCCGATGGCCAAGGACGTATGGATGCTCGGGATCGGGCTGGGATTCCTCACCGACGCCGTGGTCACCCGGCTGACCCGCCGCCGCTGACCCCGCCGCGCGCAGAAACCGCTGCACTCGGGTGACCCGCCCGCCGCGCCGCCCACGGCCCGTACCACGGCGGCGCGATGATCTGCCTCGGTCGCGCCGGTGCCGCCCGTGCGCCGGGCGGCACGGAGGTGACCCGAGGTGCGCATCCTGCTCGTCGCGACGGCGTTCAACAGCCTGACCCAGCGTGTCTTCGCCGAGCTCGGCGACCGCGGGCACCGGGTCGGCGTCGAACTGGCCCTCTCGCCCGAAGCACTCCGGGAGGCCGTCGACCGCGACACCCCCGACCTGGTCATCGCCCCCATGCTCAAGACCGCCGTGCCGCGTGAGGTCTACGCCGCGCACACCTGCCTCATCGTCCACCCGGGACCGCCCGGCGACCGCGGACCCTCCTCGCTGGACCGCGCCGTGCTGGACGCCGAGGACCGATGGGGCGTCACCGTGCTGCAGGCCGAGGCGGAGATGGACGCCGGCCCCGTGTGGGCGTGGGCCCCCTGCGACATGCCGCCCACCGGCAAGAGCGACCTCTACCGCGGCGAGATCGCCGACGCGGCGCTGGAGGCCGTGATCCTGGCCGTCGAACGCTACGCGTCCGGCAGCTGGACCCCTGCCGAGCAGTCCGCCGCGGACATCCGCCCACAGGTACGGACCCGCCCCGCCGTGCGGCAGCCCGAGCGCCGCATCGACTGGGCAGCGGACACCACCGAGACCGTGCTGCGCACACTGCGCGCCGCGGACTCGCAGCCGGGCGTCCTCGACGAACTCCTGGGCGGCGAATGGTTCCTGCACGGCGGCCACCGTGAGGACCGGCTGCGCGGCGAACCCGGGCAGCTGCTCGCCACCCACGCCGAAGCCGTGTGCCGGGCCACCGTCGACGGCGCCGTGTGGATCCCGCAGCTGCGCCGCCGCCGCAGCCCCGGCGGGCCGCCCACCTGCGCCCTGCCGGCCACTCTCGCCCTGGGATCCGGCCTGCCGGACGTCCCCGACCTGCCCGACACCGGGCCCGAGCAGGAGCCCGCCGCCTCCTGGAGCGACATCGACTACCGGGAGGAGGGGCCCGTGGGCTTTCTGCGCTTCTCCTTCACCGGCGGAGCCATGAGCACCAGCCGCTGCCGCCGCCTGCTGGCCGCATACCGCGCAGCCTGCACCCGGCCCACCTCAGTCCTCGTCCTGGGCGGCACCCGCGACTTCTTCTCCAACGGCATCCACCTCGGGGTGATCGAGACCGCCCCCGACCCGGCCACCGAGTCCTGGCACAACCTGCTCGCCATGGACGACCTGGTGGAAGCCGTCCTGACCACCACCGACCGGCTGGTCGTCGCCGCGGTCGGCGGCAACGCCGCCGCAGGCGGCGCGATGCTCGCCATGGCCGCCGACGAGGTGTGGTGCCGGCACGGCGCCGTCCTCAACCCGCACTACCGGCTCATGGGCCTGTACGGCTCCGAATACTGGACGTACACGCTGCCGCGCCGGGCCGGCGACCGTACCGCCGAACGCCTCGCCCGCCAGGCACTGCCCGTCAGCGCGGGCACCGCACACCGCATGGGCCTCGTCGACCATGTCGTGCGGTGCGCCCCCGGCGACTTCACCGGCCACGTGGTGCGGCTGGCCGGCCGCACCGCCCGCGCCGCACACACCCCGGCACGCATCGCCGGCAAGAAGGCCGCCCTCGAGCAGCAGCAGGACCGCAGTCCGCTGGCCGGCTACCGCGACGCCGAACTGACACGCATGCACCGCACGTTCTTCGACCCCGACCACCCGTATCACGCGTTGCGCAGGGCGTTCGTGTACAAGCACAAGCCCGACCGCACGCCCGAGCACGTGCGCGGTCTGCTGCGGGAACAGCCGTGAGCGGCGCGGGGACCGGCGGCACGCAGCCGCGCCGCACCCTGGTCGCCGGCATCGGTAACGTCTTCCTGGGCGACGACGGGTTCGGCGTCGAGGTCGTGCGCCGGCTCGCCGGCCGTGCGCTGCCCGACGGAGTCGAGACGGCGGACATCGGCGTGCGCGGTGTGCACCTGGCCTACCAGCTCCTCGACGGCTACCACACCGCCGTGCTGGTGGACGCCACCCGGCGCGGCGGCCTGCCCGGCACCGTCTATCTCATCGACGCCGGCCACCGATCCGGGCCCGTCGAGTCCCAGCACGCCCTGCTCGACGGTCACCGCATGGCGCCGGACGCCGTGCTGTCCCTGCTGGACACCCTCTCCGCCGGGACCGGCGGGGAGCGGCCCCGGCGGATCTGGGTCGTCGGATGCGAACCGGCCGAACTGGAGGAGCGCATGGGCCTGAGCGAGTCCGTCGCCGCCGCCGTCGACGAGGCCGTCCGCCTGGTCCTCGAGACGGTGACGCAGGGGCAGCCCGCCGCACGCCGCGTCGCACCACCCGTCACCTGACCGCGACGAACCGCCCGCCGTGTGCAGCCCGAACGGCCCACGGGACCGGCGTGGCGGAACCCCTGCGGCCGGCGGCCGCCCTGTAATGGACCCGGCCGGAACGGCCGGGAGCGCAGACCGGGAGGTGAGCGATGCACGAGATGTCCCTCGCCATGGCCGTCGTCGACCAGGTCGGACAGGCGGCCGCCGAGAACGGCGCCACGGCGGTGACCGCCGTGCGCCTCCAGGTCGGCGAGCTGGCCGGAGTCGTCTCCGGCGCCCTGCACTTCAGCTTCTCCCTCGCCTGCGCCGGCACCGTCCTCGAAGGCGCCGAACTGCTCACTGAGGACGTGCCTGGACGCGCACGCTGCGCACCCTGCGACAACCGATGGGACACCGGCATGCCACCACAGCTGTGCTGCCCCGGCTGCGGCGCCGCCGCCGAACTGCTCTCCGGCCGCGAACTGCAGATCACCGGCGTGCAGTGGGACCCGGCCCCCGACCGCACCCCCGTCACCGAAGGGAGCTGACCCGCGATGTGCCGTGTCACGGACCTGCAGCAGGCGGTGCTCGCGCGCAACGACGACAGCGCGCAGACACTCCGCGCCGAGCTCACCGCGAAGGGCACCGCGGTGGTCAACATGCTCTCCAGCCCCGGCAGCGGCAAGACCGCGTTGCTCGAGGCCGAACTGCGCCTGGCCCGGCAGCGCGGCCTCGCGGTGGCCGCGCTGACCGCCGACCTGGCCACCGAGAACGACGCGACGCGCCTCGCCCGTGCCGAAGTCCCCGTCAAACAGGTGCTCACCGACGGGCTGTGCCACCTGGAGGCCGACATGCTGCGCGGCCACCTGGAAGGCTGGCTGCCGGACGGGACCCGGCTGCTGTTCGTCGAGAACGTCGGCAACCTGGTGTGCCCCGCCTCCTACGACCTGGGCGAGTCCCTGCGCGTGGTCCTCGCCTCCGTCACCGAGGGCGAGGACAAGCCGCTGAAGTACCCCACCGCCTTCGGCCTGGCCCACCTGGTCGTCGTCACCAAGGAGGACATCGCCGAGGCCGCGGGTTTCGACCGCGACGCCTTCCTCGCCGCCGTCCGCCAGGTCAACCCGGGCGTCGAGGTCGTCTTCACCTCCGTGCGCCGCGGAACCGGTCTCGGCCTTCTGCTGGACCGGTCTCTGGCCGTCCAGGAGGGCACACCGCCGCACCGCCCGGTGATGGCCCGCTTGCCCGGCGCGCACCACCACGCGCACGACCACACTGCCCCCGCCCGGCCGTGACGGACCAGCAGACGGCGCCCGCCGCCCCCGCCCCGGCC
>DASSBO010000254.1:0-5683 GCA_035698655.1 Streptomyces sp. | reverse complement strand
GTTTGTCATCGGCCTGGTCCTCTTCGCCGGCATGCTCAGCCGGGACGGCGAGGACAGGACGATGACCTCGCACCTGTTCTCATGGGTGCCGGTGGAGGGCTTCCAGGACGACATCGCCTTCCAGCTGGACCAGCTGTCGATGACGTTCGTCCTGCTGATCACCGGCGTCGGCTCGCTGATCCACCTGTACTCCATCGGGTACATGGAGCACGACGAGCGGCGCCGCCGCTTCTTCGGCTACCTGAACCTGTTCCTGGCGGCCATGCTGCTGCTGGTGCTGGCCGACAACTACCTGCTGCTGTACGTCGGCTGGGAGGGCGTCGGTCTCGCCTCCTACCTGCTCATCGGCTTCTGGCAGCACAAGCCCAGCGCGGCGACCGCCGCGAAGAAGGCGTTCATCGTCAACCGTGTCGGCGACGTCGGCCTGTCCATCGCGATCATGCTGATGTTCACCACCTTCGGCACCTTTGCGTTCGGGCCGGTGCTGGAGGCGACCGGCGAGACCAGCGAGGGCATGCTGACGGCCATCGGCCTGATGCTGCTGCTCGCTGCGTGCGGCAAGTCCGCGCAGGTTCCGCTCCAGTCCTGGCTCGGCGACGCGATGGAGGGCCCGACCCCGGTCTCCGCCCTCATCCACGCCGCCACCATGGTCACCGCCGGCGTGTACCTGATCACCCGCTCCGGCGCGATCTTCGAGGCCGCGCCGAGCGCGCAGCTCGCCGTCGTCATCGTCGGTGCGGTCACGCTGCTCTTCGGTGCCATCGTCGGTTGTGCCAAGGACGACATCAAGAAGGCCCTCGCCGGCTCGACGATGTCGCAGATCGGCTACATGATGCTGGCCGCCGGACTCGGCCCGATCGGCTACGCGTTCGCCATCATGCACCTGGTCACGCACGGCTTCTTCAAGGCCGGGCTGTTCCTCGGCGCCGGCTCGGTGATGCACGGCATGAACGACGAGGTGGACATGCGCCGCTACGGCGGCCTGCGGAAGTACATGCCGGTCACCTTCGTCACCTTCGGCCTCGGCTATCTGGCCATCATCGGCTTCCCCGGCCTGTCCGGCTTCTTCTCCAAGGACAAGATCATCGAGGCGGCGTTCGCCCAGGGCGGCACCGAGGGCTGGATCCTCGGCGGCGCGGCCCTGCTGGGCGCGGCCATCACCGCCTACTACATGACGCGCATGATGCTGATGACGTTCTTCGGCGAGGAGCGCTGGCGGCACGCACCGACCCCGTCCCCGGCCGAGCCGGACGTCGAACCGGCCGCGGAGACCCGGGGCGAGTACACCCCGCCGCACCCGCACGAGTCGCCCGGCACCATGACGATCCCGATGATCGTGCTGGCCTTCGGATCGGTCTTCGCGGGCGGCCTGTTCAGCTGGGGCGACGCGTTCGTGACCTGGCTGGAGCCGGTCACCTCCTTCGAGGAGGGCCACCCGCCGGTCTCGGCCGGCGTCGTCACCGGCGCCACCATGGTCTGCCTGGTGGCCGGTGCGCTCATCGCCTGGCTGCAGTACGGCCGCAAGCCGGTCCCGGCGCTCGCGCCGCGCGGCTCGTGGTTCACCCGGGCGGCCCGCCGCGACCTGCTCCAGGACGACTTCAACCACGTCGCGTTCGTCAAGCCCGGCGAGCGCTTCACCCGCGGCCTGGACGTCATGGACAACTCGCTGGTGGACGGCGTCGTGAACGGCACGGCGGCCGCGTTCGGCGGGCTGTCCGGGCGGCTGCGCAAGGTGCAGAACGGCTTCGTGCGCAGCTACGCGGTCTCGATGTTCGGCGGTGCGGCGGTGCTCGTCGCCGCCACCCTGCTGATGAGGGCGGTCTGAGATGTCATTTCCCCTGCTGACGGTCACGGCCGTCGTCCCGGCGGTCGGCGCGCTGGCCACGGCCGCGGTGCCGGCCGCACGGCGCGGCGCCGCCAAGTGGCTCGCGCTGGTGTTCTCGCTCGCCACCCTCGGGCTGGCGATCGCGGTGCTGGTCGCCTTCGACCCGGGCGGCGCCCGCTACCAGTTGACCGAGTCGCACTCCTGGATCCCGGCCTTCGGGGTCAGTTACGAACTCGGCGTCGACGGTATCGGCGCGGCCCTGACCGCCCTGACGGCACTGCTCGTCCCGTTCATCATCCTCGCCGGCTGGCACGACGCGGATCCCTTGGAGCAGCGGGACAACCGCCGGTGGCGCCCCACCCAGGGCTTCTTCGCGCTGATCCTCGCGGTCGAGGCCATGGTGGTCATCTCCTTCGAGGCAACCGACGTCTTCCTCTTCTACATCTTCTTCGAAGCCATGCTCATCCCGATGTACTTCCTCATCGGCGGCTTCGGGGACCGGGCACACGGGCAGGACGAGGAGGAGGCGGCCCGCCGCCGTTCGGCCGCGGCCGTGAAGTTCCTGCTGTACAACCTGGCCGGCGGCCTGATCATGCTGGCCGCCGTCATCGGCCTGTTCGCGGTGACGGCCGACCAGCTCGGCCAGGGCACCTTCTCGCTGCAGACCATCCTGCAGGCTCGCGAGTCCGGCGACCTGCAGATGTCGGACACCACCGAACGGCTGCTGTTCCTCGGCTTCATGTTCGCCTTCGCCGTGAAGGCGCCGCTGTGGCCGCTGCACACCTGGCTGCCGAAGGCGATGGGGGAGTCCACCGCGCCGGTCGCGGTGCTGATCACGGCCGTGATCGACAAGGTCGGCACGTTCGCGATGCTGCGGTACTGCCTCGGGCTGTTCCCCGAGGCCAGCAAGTGGGCGACGCCGGTGGTGCTCGTCCTCGCGCTGATCGGCATCCTGTACGGCGCGCTCGTCGCCGTCGCCCAGCGGGACATCAAGCTGCTGATCGCCTACGCCTCGATCTCCCACTTCGGGTTCATCATCATGGGCGTCTTCGCGATGACCTCGCAGGGCCAGAGCGGCGCGACGCTGTACATGGTCAACCACGGCATCTCCACGGCCGCGCTGCTGCTGGTTGCCGGCTTCCTCATCTCCCGCCGCGGTTCCCGGCTCATCGCGGACTTCGGCGGCGTGCAGAAGGTCGCGCCGGTGCTGGCCGGCACCTTCCTCATCGGCGGCCTGGCGACTCTGTCGCTGCCCGGACTGGCCCCGTTCGTCAGCGAGTTCCTGGTGCTGGTGGGCACCTTCAGCCGGTACCCGGTCATCGGCATCCTGGCCACGGTCGCCATCGTGCTGGCCGCCCTGTACGTCCTGGTGCTCTACCAGCGGACGATGACCGGGCCGGTGAAGCACGAGGTGCGCGCCATGCCGGACCTGAAGGTGCGGGAACTCGCCGTCGTGGCGCCGCTGATCGCGCTGCTGATCTTCCTCGGCGTCTTCCCGAAACCGCTCACGGACATCATCAACCCCGCGGTCCAGCACACCCTTTCGGACGTGCACAAGAAGGACCCTGCTCCTGAGGTGGAGGCCGCCAAGTGAGCGCGACAGCAACTGTCCACAGCCTGTGGACGACGGCCGCCGGGCCGTTGGACTCGATCCCCTCGCCGCACATCGAGTACGCCCAGATCTCCCCGACGCTGATCGTGCTCGGCGCCGGTCTGCTCGGCGTGCTCATCGAGGCGTTCCTGCCCCGGCGCAGCCGCTACGGGGCCCAACTGATCGTCAGCACCGCGGCGTTGGCCGCCGCGTTCGCCGCCGTGCTCGCTCTCGCCCTGGACGGCTACGCGTCGACCAAGGCGCAGGTCTCCGCGATGGGCGCGATCGCGGTGGACGGCCCCTCGCTGTTCCTGCAGGGCACGGTCCTGCTGGTCGGCATGATCGCCGTCTTCACCTTCGCGGAGCGGCGGCTGGACCCGGCGGCGCACGGCAACCGCGTCGACTCCTTCGCCCCGCAGGCCGCGGCCCTGCCCGGAGGCGAGGCCGAACGCGACGCGCTGCGCGCCGGGTTCACCACCACCGAGGTCTTCCCGCTGTCGCTGTTCGCCATCGGCGGCATGCTGGTCTTCCCCTCGGCGAACGACCTGCTGACGCTGTTCGTCGCCCTGGAGGTCTTCTCCCTGCCGCTGTACATCATGTGCGCGCTGGCCCGCCGCCACCGCCTGATGTCGCAGGAGGCGGCGGTCAAGTACTTCCTGCTGGGTGCCTTCTCCTCGGCCTTCGTGCTGTTCGGCATCGCCCTGCTGTACGGCTACGCGGGCGCGGTGGACTACTCGGGCATCGCCCGCGTGGTCTCGGGCGCCTCCGCCACCACCGACCCCGCCCTGGCCGCCACCACCGGCAACGACGCGCTGCTGCTGATCGGCGGCGCGATGGTCGTGCTCGGCCTGCTGTTCAAGGTCGGCGCCATCCCGTTCCACATGTGGATCCCGGACGTCTACCAGGGCGCCCCGACCCCGGTGACCGGCTTCATGGCCTCGGCCACCAAGGTCGCGGCCTTCGGCGCGCTGCTGCGACTGCTGTACGTGGTGCTGCCGGGCATGCGCTGGGACTGGGAGCCGGTGATGTGGGGCGTCGCCATCCTCACGATGCTGGCCGGCGCGATCGTGGCCATCACGCAGACCGACATCAAGCGGCTGCTGGCCTACTCCTCGATCGCGCACGCCGGGTTCATCCTGACCGGCGTCATCGCCACCTCCAAGGACGGCGTGTCCTCGGTGCTGTTCTACCTGGTCGCCTACTCCTTCGTGACGCTCGGCGCCTTCGCGGTGGTCACGCTGGTGCGGGACGCGGGCGGGGAGGCCACCCACCTGTCCAAGTGGGAGGGCCTGGGGCGGCGTTCGCCACTGGTCGCCGCGACGTTCGCGATCTTCCTGCTGGCCTTCGCCGGCATCCCGCTGACCGCCGGCTTCACCGGAAAGTTCGCCGTCTTCAAGGCGGCGGCCGAGAGCGGCGCCGGTGTGCTCGTCGTCATCGGTGTGATCTCGTCGGCGATCGCCGCGTTCTTCTACATCCGGGTGATCGTTTTGATGTTCTTCAACGAGCCGAAGGCGGACGGCCCGAGCGTCGCCGTGCCCAGCCCGCTGACGACGACGGCGATCGCCGTCGGTGCCCTGGTCACCGTGGTCCTCGGTGTCGCGCCGCAGTACTTCCTGGATCTGGCGAACCAGGCGGGTGTCTTCGTGCGCTGACGCCGCGGCCCCCGCGGACGGCGACGGCCCCCGACCGGAAGGTCGGGGGCCGTCGCGTGCTCTTGGTTCAGGTCTGCGGGAAGGCGGACGGGGTGGGGAACGCGTCCGGGCCGCCGCCCTTGGTGAAGGTGGTCTTCTTGCCCGATTCCCAGGCGATGACCAGCTTCTTGCCCTTGTGACTCTTGACGGTGCCCTTGGTGTAGTCGTCGGCGCCGCCCTGGCACTTCAGGTCGAAGGTGACCGGATCGGCGTCGCGGGCGACGGTCCCGTTGCACGAGCCCGTGCCGGCGGCGACGACGGCCTGCTCGCCGCTGACGATCAGGAACACGACCTTGTCGGAGGAGCCCTCCGGGGCCGTCGTCCAGCCGCCGGAGAGGTTCTGCGGCTCCAGGCCGCTGTCGCCCCCGTCGCTTCCGCCGCCGGTGCCGCCGTCCTCGCCCGAGCCGCCGCCGGAGTCGCCGCCCGAGCCGCCGCCGGCACCACCGCCGGATCCCTTCGCGCCGGTGTCGCCACCGTCGGTGGGCCCGTCGTCGGAGCCGGCCGTGTGCGTGCCGCCCCCGGCCGCGCTGGGTGACGGCTTCCCGCCGTCACCGCTGCCGCCGCCGCAGCCGGCCA
>DASSBO010000253.1:0-2520 GCA_035698655.1 Streptomyces sp. | reverse complement strand
GCAACATGGTCTAGAGTGTACGGCTCACGCGCGATCCGGGGAATCGGTGAAGCAATAGAGTTTGTTGAAACCACAGAGGACAGTAGAGTAGGGACCAGGTGTGAAGCCTGGTCCCCCTCGTCAAACCGGACGGGCGGATTTCCCGCATCCGGCGTTCCCAACAGGTTCACCCTCAGGCTATCGGGGAGTGCGGCGTCGCTCCCAAGAGCACCAGCCCTCACGTCCGCGTTAGGTAGTGATGCCAGGAGACGCCCGCCGGTGGCCGGCAGGGACGCTGACTCCGACGTCGGGCGTGGTGCGTGAGGCGGGCCACCACGTACGCGTTCATCGCCCGCCACCCGCGGCGCGGATGCCCGAAGCTGAAATACGCCTGCCAGCCCCGGAGCAGTCGATTGACCTGCTCGATCACCTCCGGCAGCGGAGTACAACCCGCGCGCGTGTGCACCACCCGGCGCACGGCCGCCCGCCCCCGCCGCAGCGCGGCGGCCGACGGCGTGGCCAGCAGGTACGAGTGCGCCCGGCCGTACCGGTCGCGCTCGTACCCGATCGCGTCCCCGAGGAAGGTCAACGACTCCCCGCCCTCGGGCGCCACGCGGAGCACGCGTGTCTTCCGTCGATTGATCGTGAGGCCTACCCAGTCCTCCGCCGTCGCCTCCACCCATCGCACCAGCGCCGGCGAGATGGTCCGCGCCAGGATCACGAAATCATCCGCGTACCGGACGAGCCGCGCGCGGGCCCACGTACCGGGGCCCTCCGCGCGGTGGAAGCGCACGTCAAACCAGTGGAGGTACAGGTTCGCCAGGAGCGGCGAGATCACGCCGCCCTGCGGCGTCCCCTGCGTCGGCCGCCGTCGCCGGGGCCGCCCGTCGTCGTCCCGCTCCTCCACCGGCGCCGTCAGCCACTGCCGGAGCAGGCGCAGGACCGACCGATCCCGCCACGCGCCGCGCGACACACTGCCGCCGCCGGTCGTGCGGGATCGTGTCGAAGTAGGCCTCGAGGTCCGCGTCATAGACCGCCGTGTGCCCCTCCCGCAGCGCCGCCACCACCGCCGCCAGCGCCTCGTGCGCCTGCCGCGCCGGCCGGTACCCGTACGAGCAGTCCCGGAAGTCGGCCTCGAAGACCGGCTCGAGGACGAGCAGCGCCGCCGTCTGCACGACGCGGTCCCGCACCGCCGGGATGCCTAACGGGCGTCGCCGCCCGTCCGCCTTGGGAATGTACACACGCCGAATGGCCTGGGGCCGGTACCGCTTGGTCCGCAACTCGGTGGGCAGCGTCGCCACCAGCGTTGCCGGTCCCCCCGGGGCGGTGGCGATCGCCGTGACCGTCACCCCGTCCACCCCCGCGGCGCCGTCGTTCGCGGCGACCAGGGCCCAGGCGGCCTCCAGGACGTCGAGCCGATAGGGCCGGTCGTACAGCGCGTAGAACCGGAACCGCGGCTCCCGTTTCGCCTTCAGGTAGAGCTTCTGTCTCAGCGAGAAGAGTTTCTCGGGCAGGCCGTGCCGGTTGACGGCGAACGCCGCCGGCACCTCCGGTTCGTCTGCCCGGTCGTCCGTCGTGGCGATCTCTCGCAAGCGGGTCTCCTCGCGTCTGACGTCGCGCCCTGCTGGCAGGGGCCCTTCGCTCGGCGGCCATGACGCCGCGTCCGCGCTACTACGGCCCCCTCCGACTCCCGGTCGGCGCGCCCGACTCGTTATGCATTCCGAGCCGGGCGGCGGGGTACGCCCCCCACGCCGCCGGGCCTCTCAGGTTCCTCCCCCTGCTGTTGGCGCGCGCCGCCCCCCTTTACCCCGGGGAGTCGAGGGACTACCAGCCTCTGGTGGACCGTCTGACCGGTCCGCTCGCCCCTCGTGCGGGCTTCACCGCCTCCGGGCGGTTGGCCACTCCCGAGTTTGTGTTTCGAGGCCTCAGCCGTGAGTTCGCTCGCGCTGCGGCTCGCACCGTCGCAAGACCGGGGCTCCGATGCGCCGATTACTCGGGTCGCATCGCCCGGCTCGCTACATGTGTCATAGGCAGTTCACATGGTGATCACCTTGCAGCTCACAAGACAGGGTGAGACTTCCTGACGCACCGGAGGTCACAGAGAAAACAATCAAATTCTCTGTGACCTCTGTGTCCTCTGTGGTTCATTCTTGTGTGCTGGCAGAAGATGTTCGCCTGACGGCTCAGGGAGCCCTATCGACTCGAGCAGCTAGTCGACGAGACTTCGCACCTCTTCCGCTGCCGCCAGCATGCGGTCGATCTCGATCGAGAGCGCCCGGGCCTCCTGTGTCGCCGACGACACGTCGGACAGCGCGGACTGCAACCCCGACGACCGCACCTTGATCAGGTCGAGCTTGAGGCTGCCTAACGCCAGGCCGGCACTCTCCAGGTGCCGCGCCAGCGCCGCGCGGCGGTGCAGGAGATCGTTCAGCGTGGCTTTCTGGCGGCGGAGCAGCACCAACTGCCGCCGCGCCTCCGCCGTGCCACCCTCCTGCTCGAGCTCGGCGATCCGCCCGTCCAGCTCGGCGCCTAACGCCGGAT
>DASSBO010000252.1:0-3222 GCA_035698655.1 Streptomyces sp. | reverse complement strand
TGTACGCGCCGGAGCGCACCGCCGCGTAGGCCGTCCCGGCGGCGTGCTCGACGGCGAGCCGCCGGTCGTCCCACAGGGCCTGCCGGGCGGCGACGATCTCCTGATCCGGCACCAGGACCGAGCGGACGTCGCCGTGCTGCGCCTGGTGCAGGGCCATGGACGTGGCGCGGCGCGCGCCGAGTGAGTCGGCGGCGACCGAGTCGACCGGCACGTCGACGACCTGCTTCGCCTCCAACGCCGCGTTCAGCGCCCGGCAGTTCTCCGGTTCGACGGCCACCACCCGCACCCCTTATGCCGCGGCGGACGCGGCGACGCCGGCGAACAGCCCGCCGCCGCCCACCGCGACGACGACCGTGTCCACCTGCGGCAGCGCCTCGTGGATCTCCTCCATGAGGGTGCCCGCACCGGCGGCGATCAGCAGGTGGTCGTAGGCGTGGCTCTCCAGCGCGCCCGTGTCCGCGACGTGTGCACGGGACGCCTCCAGCGCGGCGGCGTACTCCTCGCCCACCTGCCGCACGTCGGCGCCGAGCGCGGCCAGCCGTCCCACCTTCACGGCAGGCGCCGTCTCGGGCAGGAAGACGGTCGCCGGGACGCCGTGCCGCTGCGCAGCCCAGGCGCAGGCCAGCCCGGCGTTGCCGCCGCTGGCGATGACGACGCCGGCCTCGGGCATCGCACCGCGTTCCACGTGCGCGGCGGTGAAGTTGGCGGCACCCCGCGCCTTGAAGGTGCCGGTGTGCTGGGAGAACTCCTGCGCGAACCACAGGTGTTCGTCTCCCGGCACGACGGCGACGGGCCGGACGTGCCCGGCGATCCGCCGGGCGGCCGCCCGCACGTCCTCGTGGGTGAGGGTGGTCGTGGAGTCGTCGGTCACGGGCGGGCTCCTCCCTCGTAGAGGGCGGCGAGGAAGTCCCGCAGGACGGTGTTGAACTCGGCGGGACGCTCCAGGTTGGGCATGTGGGCGGCGCCCTGCACGACGGCGAGCGTCGCCTCGGGCAGCAGGGTGTCCAGGTATTCGGCGTCGGAGACGGGCGTGAACGCGTCGTCGGCGCCGACGACGACCAGCGCGGGGACGGCGGCCAGCTTCAACGAGTCGGCGTAGTCGGGGCGTTCGGCCCGCCCGCGCAGCGCGGCGGCCGCGCCTTCGGGCGGCGTGTTCCGCATCATGCGCAGCACGTGATCGGCGACGTCGGTGAGTTCGGTGACGTTGTAGGGCGCGACCATCTTGTCGAGCACCTCGTGGGCATAGCCGTCCATGCCCTCGGCCAGCAGCCGGTCGGCCATCGCGTTGCGCGCCCGCTTCCCCTCGTCGGTCTCGGCCTGCGCGAAGGTGTCGGCGAGCAGCAGGGCGGCGACCCGGTCGGGGAAGAGCCGGTGGATCTCCATGACGATCTGCCCGCCCATGGACAGGCCACCGAACACGGCGCGCGCGACGCCCAGGTGGTCGAGGAGGGCGGCGGCGTCCCCGGCGAAGTCCGACAGCGGGGTCGTCCCGGGGACGACTCCGGACTCGCCGTAGCCGCGCAGGTCGAAGGTGATCACCCGGTAGCCGGCCGCCGTCAGGTCGGCGACTTGCGGGTCCCACATGCTGCGGTCGAAGGGGTGCCCGTGGACGAGGACGACGGGGTCGCCGATGCCGCCGCCCGCGGGGGTGTGGTCGTCGTAGCCGATGGTGATGCCGTTCACGGAGGTCAGCGCCATGCCCTCACCCTACGGCGACACGTCGACCGCCGTCCCCAGCCTGTGGACGACTGCCGACTGGTGGATATCGGCGTCAGCCTTCCAGGAAGGCCAGCACCTCGCGCGTGAACCGGTCCGGCTCGGCCCGGTGCACGAGGTGACCCGCCGGGATCGTGACCAGCCGGGCGTCCGGCACCCGGCGGGCGAGTTCCGCGACCCGGGCCTGCGGCACGTGGCTGTCCGGGCCGCCGCCGATCACCAGGGTGCGGGCGGTGATCCGCGAGAGCCCGTCCAGCCAGCGGGCCTCGGGCCGGTCGATCTGCGCCCGCACGGCGAGAACCATGTCCCAGTCGAAGTCCAGGTCGCCTTCGGGACGTTCCGGCGCCGTGGGCGTGCGGGGAACCGGAGTGCCGATGTCCTCCAGCACGAGGCGCCGCACGCGGTGGGGCCGGTGCTGCGCGCACAGGTGGGCGACCATGCCGCCCAGCGAGTGGCCGAGCAGATCAACCTGCTCGAAACCGAAGCCGTCCAGCACCCGCAGCACGTCGTCCCGCATGCTCTCCAGCCCGTACGAGCCGGGCCCGGGCCACGAACTGCTGCCGTGGCCGCGCAAGTCGAGGGCGTGGACGCGGTGCCGTGCGGCGAGGGCCGGCAGCGCCTCGTCCCAGTCGGCCGCTGTCTCCCCCAGCGCGTGCAGGAGGACGAGCGGCGGTGCGTCGGCCGGGCCGGCCGAGCGGTACGCGATGCGGACACCGTCCAGGTCGAGGGTGCCGGTCTCCACCGCTGCGTCTGCCATGCGGCCGAGCCTACGCGCGTACGTCGGCGGGTTCGGCCGCGTCGGCGGGCCCGGCCGGTCGCGGCCCGGGCGGCGACCGGTACGCACGCAGGGTGTGGATCGCGGGGACCGTCAGCACGACGGTGCTCGCGGCGAGTTGCCACACCAGCCCGAAGGCCAGGACGGCGGCCACGCCCACCTGTTCCGCCACCGGCCCGGCCGCCGCCAGCCCCACCGGGCCCAGCACGAAGGCGCCCAGCGAGCCGAAGGACATCACCCGGCCCAGTGCCTCCTGCGGGACGTGCTGCTGGTTGGTGCTCGCGTACAGGGTGGCGACGATCGCCGAACCGACGCCCGCGACGCCGGCCGCGCACGCCGTCACCGCCACGTTCGCGCCTGCAGCGAGGGCGCCCGAAGGCAGCCCCCACACCAGCCCGGCGGCCGTCGCGACGACCAGCGGGCGCGCAGGCCGACGGCCGAGCATCAGCAGCCCGCCGACGACGGCGCCGCCGCCGTAGACCGCCATGATCACGCCCCAGGCCCACGCGCCGCCCAGCCGCCGGTCGGCGGTCAGCGGGCCGAGCACCAGGAACGGCGCCCACACCAGCAGATTGAACAGGCCCATCTGCGCAGTGGTCACCCACAGCCAGGCGCGGGAGCGGAACTCCGTCCAGCCCTGCCGCATCTCGGTGAGGAGGGACGCCGGCGCGTCGCCGGCCGCCGCGGGCCGTGGCACGGTCAGGGCGAACAGGGCGAGCGCGCCCACCCCG
>DASSBO010000251.1:0-29768 GCA_035698655.1 Streptomyces sp. | reverse complement strand
TGGGCGAGCACCACGGTGGCGTCCTGCTTGACGATGCCGGACTTCTCCCCCGCTATGGCCTCGACCGTGTTGCCGAGCCGGTCGGTGTGGTCCAGCGAGATCGGGGTGATCACGGCGACGTTCGCGTCGATCACGTTCGTCGCGTCCCAGGTGCCGCCCATGCCGACCTCGACGACGGCGACCTCGACGGGCGCGTCGGCGAAGGCCGCGTAGGCCATCGCGGTGAGGACCTCGAAGAACGACAGCCGGTAGTCCTGCTGCGCGTCGACCATCTCCACGAACGGCTTGACGTCGCGGTAGGTCTCGATGAACTTCTCCGCGGACAGCGGCGCGCCGTCGACGCTGATCCGTTCGGTGATGGACTGCACGTGCGGACTGCTGTACCGCCCGGCGCGCAGCTCGAAGCCGCCCAGCAGCGCCTCGATCATGCGGGCGGTGCTGGTCTTGCCGTTGGTGCCGGTGACGTGGATCGAGGGGTAGGCACGCTGCGGCTCACCCAGGACGTCCATCAGCGCGGCGATGCGCTCGCGCGAGGGGTCCAGCTTCGTCTCGCCCCAGCGGGTGGCCAGCTCCTCCTCGACCTCGCGCAGCGCGCGGTCGGTCTCCGGGTCCTCGGGCCGGGTGGGCACGACGTCGGGCTGCGGACCGGCCTGTGTGCGCAGCGTACGGCTGCCGGCCTCGATCACGGCGAGGTCGGGGTCGCGTCCGGTCTCGGCGCCGACGATCTGCGAGAACTCGTCGGGCAGGGCTTCGGCGCCGTCGTCGTCGGGCTCGGGAGGCTGGTGCTGGTCGCTCACGGCGACCAGTCTACGGAAGCCGGCCGACACCCGGACGCCACGGGCGCCCCGCGCCGGATCGTGCGCGGGACGCCCGTGGGCGGCGGATCGTGGGGCCGGACAGCACTCAGGCCTGCGGCATGCGGGAGAGCTGCTCGGTGATCCGGGCGATGTCCGCCTCGGCGGTCGCCTTGCGGGTGCGGATCTTGTCGACCACGTGGTCCGGCGCCTTGGCGAGGAAGCCCTCGTTGCCGAGCTTGGCGGTGGTCTGCTTCAGCTCCTTCTCGGCCGTCCCGAGGTCCTTCGTCAGCCGCTTGCGCTCGGCCGCGAAGTCGATCGCGCCCGACAGGTCCAGCTCGACGGTGGCACCGGCGACGGGCAGCGACGCGGTGGCCGTGAAGCCCTCCCCCGCCGGCTGCAGGCGCAGCAGTGCGCGGATGGCCTCCTCGTGGGCGGCGAGTTGCGTGCCGTCCAGCGTGAGCCGGGCGGGCACGCGCTGGCCGGGCTGCAGTCCCTGGTCGGCGCGGAACCGGCGGACCTCGGTGATCACCTGCTGGAGGGTGGCGATCTCGGCCTCGGCGGCCGCGTCGCGGAAGCCGGAGTCGGCGGGCCAGTCGGCGACGACGACGGACTCGCGGCCGGTGAGCGTCGTCCACAGCGCCTCGGTGACAAAGGGGACGACCGGGTGCAGAACGCGCAGCAGCTTGTCCAGCACCTCGCCCAGCACGCGGCCGGAGACCTCGGCGGGACGGCCGCCGGCGACGAAGGTGGTCTTCGTCAGCTCGACGTACCAGTCGAAGACCTCGTCCCACGCGAAGTGGCGCAGCGCGTCGGAGAGCTTGGCGAACTGGAAGTCGTCGTAGTGGGCGTCGACTTCGGCGACCGTGGTGTTCAGCCGGGAGAGGATCCAGCGGTCCTCGGCGCTCATCTCGGCCGGGTCCGGCAGCGGGCCCTCGACGGTGGCGCCGTTCATCAGCGCGAACCGGGTGGCGTTCCAGATCTTGTTGGCGAAGTTGCGGGACGCCTTGACCCAGTCCTCGCCGATCGGCACGTCGGTGCCGGGGTTGGCGCCGCTGGCGAGCGTGAACCGCAGCGCGTCGGAGCCGTAGGCGTCCATCCAGTCCAGCGGGTCGACGACGTTGCCGAAGGACTTGGACATCTTCTTGCCGTGCTCGTCGCGCACCAGGCCGGTCAGCGCGATGGTGTGGAACGGCGGGACGCCGTCCATCGCGTAGAGGCCGAACATCATCATCCGGGCGACCCAGAAGAAGATGATGTCGTGCCCGGTCAGCAGCACGTCGGTCGGGTAGAACTTCGCGAGGTCCTGGGTCTGTTCGGGCCAGCCCAGGGTCGAGAAGGGCCACAGGCCGGAGGAGAACCAGGTGTCCAGGACGTCCGGGTCCTGGTGCCAGCCCTCGCCGGTGGGCGCCTCGTCGTCGGGGCCGACGCAGACGACCTCGCCGTCCGGCCCGTACCAGACGGGGATGCGGTGACCCCACCACAGCTGGCGCGAGATGCACCAGTCGTGCATGTTGTCGACCCAGTCGAAGTACCGGCTCGCCAGGTCCTCGGGGTGGATGCGGACCCGGCCGTCACGCACCGCGTCGCCGGCCTTTTCGGCGAGCGGGCCGACCTTGACCCACCACTGCAGCGACAGCCGCGGCTCGATGGTGGTCTTGCAGCGCGAGCAGTGGCCCACGGAGTGCACGTAGGGCCGCTTCTCGGAGACGATCCGGCCCTGCTCGCGCAGCGCCGCGACGATCGCGTAGCGCGCCTCGAAGCGGTCCAGGCCCTCGAACGGGCCGTGCGCGGTGATGACACCGCGTTCGTCCATGACCGAGACCGTCGGCAGGTCGTGGCGACGGCCGATGGCGAAGTCGTTCGGGTCGTGCGCGGGGGTCACCTTGACGGCGCCGGTGCCGAACTCCGGGTCGACGTGCGTGTCCGCGACGACCGGGATGGAGCGGTCGGTCAGCGGCAGCTTGACGGTGCGGCCGACCAGGTGCGCGTACAGCTCGTCGTCCGGGTGCACGGCGACGGCGGTGTCGCCGAGCATCGTCTCGGCCCGGGTGGTGGCCACGACGAGGCTGTCCTCGCCCTCGCCGTAGCGGATGGAGACGAGTTCGCCGTCGTCGTCCTGGTAGTCGACCTCGATGTCGGAGATGGCCGTCAGGCAGCGCGGGCACCAGTTGATGATCCGCTCGGCCTGGTAGATCAGGCCGTCGTCGAACATCTTCTTGAAGACGGTCTGCACGGCGCGGGAGAGGCCGTCGTCCATGGTGAAGCGCTCGCGCGACCAGTCGACGCCGTCGCCGAGGCGGCGCATCTGGCCGAGGATCTTCCCGCCGTACTCCTCCTTCCACTGCCACACGCGCTCGGTGAACGTCTCGCGTCCCAGGTCGTGGCGGGAGGTGCCCTCCTCGGCGAGCTGCTGCTCGACCTTGTTCTGCGTGGCGATGCCGGCGTGGTCCATGCCGGGCAGCCACAGGGCCTCGAAGCCCTGCATCCGCTTGCGACGGGTGAGGGCGTCCATCAGCGTGTGCTGGAAGGCGTGGCCGAGGTGCAGGGAACCGGTGACGTTCGGCGGCGGGATGACGATGGTGTACGGCTGCTTCTCGGACTTGGCGTCCGCCTCGAAGTACCCGCGGTCTACCCAGCGCTCGTACAGCTTCCCCTCTACCTCGGCCGGCGCGTACTGCGTCGGAAGGTCTGCGGGTGCTGCCGTGTTCGGCCCGTTCGGCGCCGGGCTCTGCTGAGTGTTGTCCGTCACGACGGTCAGTGTACGGGCGGCATTGTCATGGTCTCGAATCGGTTTGCGCCCCGGACGGAGCGCTGTCATCCGGATACGAAAAGATGGGCGGGCAGTTCATGCACATGTCCAACCGGGGGGAGTCCCGCCCATGAGCTACCCGCAGCAGCCGAACCCGTACGGCCAGCAGCCACCGCCGAATCCGTACGGGCAGCAGCCGGGCGCCTACGGCGCGCCCGTGCCGCCGCAGCCGCCACAGCCGCAGCAGCCCGGCTACGGCTACCCGCAGCAGCCACAGCAGCAGCCGCCACCGCCCGGGTACGGCTACCCCCAGCAGCCGGGGATGCCCGGCATGCAGCCGCCTCCCCCGCCGCAGGGCGGCGGGGCCGGCAAGACGGTCGCGATCGTGGTGGGAGCGCTTGTCCTCGTGGGCGCGCTGATCGTCGGTGTGGTCATGTTCACCGGCGGCGGCAGCGACGTCGCGGACGACGGCCCGCACAAGCTGATCACCCCGGCGACGGTCGCCGACATCTACAACAAGGACGCCGGAGGCGACGGCGACCTGAGCGAGTCCGACGTCAGGGACTTCGAGGGCTTCGGCGTGCACGACGCCCAAGGCGTCAAGGCCTCTTACAGCAACGGAGAGGGCCTGTCGAAGAAGGCCCTGCAGTTCTCCGGCGTCTTCGGCACCATCGACGACCCGGGCGCCGTCATTGACGCGGCGTTCTCAAAGATCGCGGACAAGGCGGCCGAGTCGGGGGGCGCCGGTTCCGCCGGCAAGCCGGAACTCGTGGGCGAACCCGAGAAACAGCAGCCGGACGGATTCGACGGTGCCGTCATGAAGTGCCAGAACGTGAAGTTCACTCCGCCGCCGTCGAGCGACTCCCCCATGGGCAGCTTCACCATCCCGGCATGCATGTGGGCCGACCACAGCACGATCGGCTGGGTCGTTTCCACCGACATGCAGAAGATCATGAGCAGCGGCGGGACATCGATCGCGGACGCGGCCGCGCTGACCGCGAAGGTCCGCCAGGACACCCGCGTGGCGGTCTGACCGCCGCCGTACGCACGACGAGGGGCGCCCGGCTCAGGCCGGGCGCCCCTCGTCGTGCGTTCCGTGTCCGGCTCAGGCGCTCTTCTCGTGGCGCTCGCCCTGCTCGTCGCCGCGGCTGCGCGGCACGAGCGTCGGGTTCACGTTGGAGTGCACGACGTCCTCGGTGATCACGACGCGCTCGACGTCCCGGCGGGACGGCACCTCGTACATCACCGACTGCAGGACCTCCTCCATGATCGCCCGCAGGCCGCGCGCTCCGGTGCCGCGCAGGATCGCCTGGTCGGCGATCGCCTCCAGCGCCGACTGGTCGAACTCGAGCTCGACCCCGTCCAGTTCGAAGAGCCGCTGGTACTGCTTGACGAGCGCGTTGCGCGGCTCGAGCAGGATCTGCAGCAGGGCCTCGCGGTCCAGGTTGTGCACGCTGGTGATCACGGGGAGCCGGCCGATGAACTCGGGGATCATGCCGAACTTCACCAGGTCCTCGGGCATGACGTCCTCGAACTGGTTGCTCGACTCGATCTCGCGCTTGGAGCGGATCGTCGCACCGAAGCCGATGCCCTTGGCACCGGCCCGGGACTCGATGATCTTCTCCAGACCGGCGAACGCGCCGCCCACGATGAACAGCACGTTCGTGGTGTCGATCTGGATGAACTCCTGGTGCGGGTGCTTGCGTCCGCCCTGCGGCGGCACGGAGGCGCTGGTGCCCTCCAGGATCTTCAGCAGCGCCTGCTGGACGCCCTCGCCGGAGACGTCCCGGGTGATCGACGGGTTCTCGCTCTTGCGGGCGACCTTGTCGATCTCGTCGATGTAGATGATCCCGGTCTCGGCCTTCTTGACGTCGTAGTCGGCGGCCTGGATCAGCTTCAGCAGGATGTTCTCGACGTCCTCACCGACGTAACCGGCCTCGGTCAGGGCGGTGGCGTCGGCGATGGCGAAGGGGACGTTGAGCATGCGGGCCAGGGTCTGCGCCAGCAGCGTCTTGCCGGAGCCGGTGGGGCCCAACAGCAGGATGTTGGACTTCGCGAGCTCGATGCCGTCCTCACGGCCGTGCGGAGCGGCGTTCTCACCCGCCTGCACGCGTTTGTAGTGGTTGTAGACGGCCACGGACAGCGCCTTCTTGGCGGACTCCTGGCCGACCACGTAACCCTCGAGGAACTCGTAGATCTCGCGCGGCTTGGGCAGCTCGTCCCAGCGGACCTCGGAGGACTCGGCGAGCTCCTCCTCGATGATCTCGTTGCAGAGATCGATGCACTCGTCGCAGATGTACACGCCCGGTCCCGCGATGAGCTTCTTCACCTGCTTCTGGCTCTTCCCGCAGAACGAGCACTTGAGCAGGTCGCCGCCGTCACCGATGCGTGCCACGAGGTGCTTCCCCTTCGCCTGGGATCCATCCGCCCCGGAACGGACCGAGGTACGTGCACTCCGACGGTACCTTGCCGGGCCGTCGAAGTGGGCCCCCCTTGGACCGACTCGGTGCCGGGAGGGGGGCCCGTGAGCCGTGTCAGCCCATGCCGACCGAGCTCTTGCGGGTGGAGACGATCTGGTCGATCAGGCCGTACTCCAGGGACTCCTCGGCCGTGAGGATCTTGTCCCGCTCGATGTCGTCGCGGATCTGCTCGATCTCCTTGGTGGAGTGCTTGGCCAGCAGCTCCTCGAGCTGGGTGCGCATCCGCTGCACCTCGCGGGCGGCAATCTCCAGGTCGGAGACCTGGCCGCGGCCGGTCTCGCTGTAGGGCTGGTGGATCAGCACGCGCGCGTTGGGCAGCGCCATGCGCTTGCCGGGCGTACCGGCGGCCAGCAGGACGGCGGCCGCGGAGGCGGCCTGGCCCATGCAGACCGTCTGGATGTCCGGCTTCACGAACTGCATCGTGTCGTAGATCGCGGTGAGCGCGGTGAACGAGCCGCCGGGCGAGTTGATGTAGACGGAGATGTCGCGGTCGGGGTCCATCGACTCCAGGCACAGCAGCTGCGCCATGACGTCGTTGGCGGACGCGTCGTCGATCTGCACGCCGAGGAAGATCACGCGCTCTTCGAAGAGCTTCGCGTACGGGTCGTACTCGCGCACGCCCTGCGAGGTGCGCTCGACGAAGCGCGGAACGACGTAGCGGGACTCGGGCGACGGACCGGTGTAGATGCCCGAGGGGGCGGAAGACTGGGTCATCGGAGCGTTCTCCTGGTGATGAGCGGGCTGCGGTTCTGCGGGGCCGGCACGGTGGGCGGGCAGGGCGCTCACGCGCCGGTGCCGCCGCCGCCCGGAAGCTGCGCCGCCTGCCCGTAGACCTCGTCGATCAGGCCGTACTGCTTGGCCTCCTCGGCGGAGAACCAGCGGTCGCGGTCGGCGTCGTGCGTCCACTGCTCCTCGGTCTGCCCGGTGTGCAGCGCGGACAGCCGGGCCATCTTCTTCTTGGTCCGCAGCAGCTGCTCGGCGTGGATCTTGATGTCGGACGCCGAGCCGGCCAGGCCGGCGGACGGCTGGTGGATCAGGATCTCGGCGTTCGGCAGCGCGAAGCGCTTGCCCCGGGTACCCGCGCTGAGCAGGAACTGGCCCATGGAGGCGGCCAGGCCCATGGCGATCGTCACCACGTCGTTCTTGATGTACTGCATGGTGTCGTAGATCGCCATACCGGCCGTGATCGAGCCGCCGGGGCTGTTGATGTAGAGGAAGATGTCCTTGTCGGGGTCTGCGGCAAGGAGCAGGAGCTGTGCGGTGATCTTGTTGGCGATGTCGTCGTCGACCGGCTGGCCGAGGAAGATGATCCGCTCGTTGAGCAGTCGGTTGTAGACCTGGTCGCCGAGGCCACCACCGAAGTTGGGCTCAGCGGCGGCGGAAGGCATCGGAAGCGTCACGTGTCCACCTGCTCGTCTCCGGACGGCTGCGATTCGGCGAAGCCGTCACTGGCGTCTTCTTGCGTATCTATGGACCCTAACGCGCTGGTCGTCGGGCGCCATCCCGCATCGGTGGCTGTTCGCTCCTAGCGTGGCGCCGACGCGCCCTGACGGGCGCGGACAGCCGACGAAGCGGGCCCCGGACGCGGCTGCGTCCGGGGCCCGTTCGAGCGAGGGCTCGAGGCCGTCAGGCCTCGGGCTTCTCGTCGTCGGTCGGCTCGCCCTCGGCGTCAGCCGAGACGGTCTCGGCGGTCTCGTCCTCGTCGTCCAGGTCGATGACCTCACCGTTGGAGTCCTTGACGGTGGCGGCCTCGACCACGACCGCCAGCGCCTTGCCGCGGGCGACCTCGCCCACGAGCATCGGCACCTGGCCGCCCTCGACGACCGCCTGCGCGAACTGGTCGGGGCTCATGCCGGAGGACTGCGCACGCCGCACCAGGTGCTCGGTGAGCTCCTCCTGGCTGACGTTGAGCTTCTCCTTGTTGACGAGCTCGTCGAGGACGAACTGCGTCCGGATGCCCTTCTCCGACTGCTCCTTCAGCTCCGCGTCGAAGTCCTCCTCGGACTTGTCCTGGATCTGCAGGTAGCCGGCGAGGTCCAGACCCATCTGGCTGAGCTGGTGGTTGACCAGGTTGTGCTTGCGGGTCTCGACCTCGTCCGCGAGCAGCTTCTCGGGGACCGGGATCTCGGAGAGGCCGAGCAGGGCGTCCAGCACCTTCTCCTGGGCCTCGGTGGCCTGCTCGTCCTTCTTGGACTGCGCGAGCCGCTTGCGGCTGTCCTCACGCATCTCCTCGAGCGTGTCGAACTCGCTCGCCAGCTGGGCGAACTCGTCGTCCAGCTCGGGCAGCTCACGGGCGGAGACGCTGGTGACCTTCACGCCGACCTCGGCCTCGCGGCCGGCGGCGGAGCCGCCCTTGAGCTCGGAGGTGAAGGTGGCCGTGCCGCCGGCCTCCAGGCCGGTGACGGCCTCGTCGATGCCGTCGAGCAGCTCGCCGGAGCCGATGGTGTAGTCGACGCCCTCGGCGACGCCGTCCTCGAGGACCTCGCCGTCGACCTTGGCCTCCAGGTCGATCTTGACGACGTCACCCTCCGCGGCGGCGCGCTCGACGACCGTGGTGGAGGCGAAGCGCTCACGCAGCTGGGAGACGGCCTCGTCCACGTCCTCGTCGGTGACCTCGGCGGCGTCGACGGTCACCTCGATGCCGGAGTAGTCCGGGATCTCGATCTCGGGACGGACGTCGACCTCGGCGGTGAAGGACAGCAGCTCGTTGTCCTTCAGGTCGGTGATGTCGACCTCGGGCTGGCCGAGCGGGTTGAGCTCACCCTCCTCGACGGCCGACTGGTAGAGCTTGGGAAGGGCGTCGTTGACGGCCTCCTCCAGCACCGCACCGCGGCCGAAACGCTGGTCGATCACTCGCGCGGGGATCTTGCCCTTGCGGAAACCGGGCACCGTGACCTGCTGGTTGATCTTCTTGTACGCCGCGTCGAGGCTGTCCTTGAGCTCCTCGAAGGGCACCTCGACAGTGAGCCGAACCCGAGTCGGGTTCAGGGTCTCCACGGCGCTCTTCACGGTCGGTCTCCTTGGGGCTGACTTCTGGGGGTGGTACTACTTCGTCGGGCGCCCCGCATGCGGACCGGAAACGGGCACGACACAGGCACGCGCGACTGTCCATGGTACGTGGTCGGGGTGGCCGGATTCGAACCGACGACCTTCCGCTCCCAAAGCGGACGCGCTACCAAGCTGCGCCACACCCCGTCGGTGCGACACGTAGCGTACATGCCGTACGATGCTGTGCGTGCCGCGGCGACCTGGTCGCTCGGCGTGACGGCGCGATAGCGCGTGCGGGCGTAGCTCAATGGTAGAGCCCTGGTCTTCCAAACCAGCTACGCGGGTTCGATTCCCGTCGCCCGCTCCGATCACCGGCCCGGTCCCCTCGCTCGGGGGCCGGGCCGCTGTGCGTCCTCAGAAGTTGATGTTGTTCACGGTGTCGGCGACCGAGTTGAGGAACCGCTGGATCGACGGCGCGACGCCGGTCGACGCCAGGAAGAAGCCGAAGAGCGCGGCCACGATCGCGGGTCCGGCCTTTATCGAGCCGCCGCGGATCATCACCACCAGGATGATCGCCAAGAGCAGCACCACAGACAGTGAAATGGCCACAACTGATCACACCCTCGCGTCGTCACTCCTCGCCCCGCCCACGGCAGTGGCACCGCGGGCCCCCGGCTTGAGCACCATCGTGCCATCAACCTGCCCCGGGATGGGGCGGCATGACACCTGATCGGGCCGCCCCACCGCACATCGGCGCGATCCGGCCGGCCGTCACCCGCGGTGCAGGGGATCTTTCACCTGCACTCCTTCTTCACGTTCCGGCCATCCGAGCGGTATATCGAACACGAATCCGTCGTGAATTCACCGCGACTGCACTGATGTGCAATTCCTCACACCGATCGGTGAGTTGGTAATGAACGGTTGTGACCAGGGAACGCGGGTCCCGACATGAATGGGTGGTGAATTTACGATCCCGGCGTTCGAAGGCTATGGTGCAGCAGATGTTGCCTGCTCGTTATGAGCGGTCGCCGCTTCCTGCGGCCCGCCCCGAGAAGCCCCCGACGGACTCGCCCACCGCAGCCTCGGCCACCTCGCCGAGACCGGCGGGAGCCCCGCGGGGCAAGCAACGCGATCCCTTCTTCGACAACGCGAAGTACCTGACGATCCTGCTCGTCGGCATGGGCCACGCCTGGCAGCCGCTCAACGGCGACAGCCGGGCCGTCGAGGCCCTGTATTACGTCGTCTACACGTTCCACATGCCGGCGTTCATCCTCATCTCCGGTTATCTTTCGCGGAGTTTCACCGGTACTCCCCGGCAGATCAAACGACTGATCACCGGCGTCGCCGTGCCGTACCTGGCGTTCGAAACCGTGTACACCCTCTTCATGCGGTGGGCGGACAATCCCGACCGTGAATTCAGTTACCAGGAGCCCGGGTTCGCGCTGTGGTTCCTGGTCGCCCTGTTCGTGTGGCGGCTCACCTCCCCGCTGTGGAAGAGCATGCGCTGGCCGCTTCCGGTCGCCCTCGCCATCGGCACCGCCGCCAGCGTCACGCCGAGCATCGACGACGACCTGAACCTGATGCGGGTCCTGCAGTTCCTGCCGTTCTTCGTCCTCGGACTGCAGCTGAAGGCCGAGCACTTCGAGTTCCTCAGGCACCGGGCGGTGCGGGCCGCGGCGGTGCCCATCATGCTCGGCACGGCCGTGTTCGCCTACTGGGCCGTCGGACGCATGACCGCCGGTTGGCTGCTGCACACCAAGGACGCCGAGGAACTGGGCGTGCCCTCCTGGGTGGGGGCGACCATGTACCTCGCCCTGTTCGGCTGCTCGCTGCTGCTGACGACCTGCTTCTTCGCCTGGATCCCCCGCCGCCACACCTGGTTCACCGCGCTGGGCGCCGGCACGATCACCGCGTACCTGCTGCACGTGTACGTGATCAAGTCCTCGCGGCTCTTCGACTGGTACGACCACTCCTGGGTGGCCACACCGCTGGGCGAGGTGCTCGTCACCGTGGCCGCGGCCGCGCTGATGACGGTGCTGTGCACCCCGCCGGTCCAACGGGCGTTCCGGTTCGTGATGGAACCGAAGATGGAGTGGTTCTTCCGCCGGGACGCCGTCGCCCAGGCCCGGGAACGGGAGAAGACCGGCGTCTGATCCCGGCCCGGCCGGCTCTTCGACGGGCGCGCCCCGCGGCGCGCCCGTCACTCATGTCCGGCTGATGAGCAGCAGCGCCCGGTCGTCGTTGACGTCCTTGGCGACCGACTCGATCAGGTGCCAGGCGGCCCCGTGGAACCCCGTCGTCACGTAGCGGTCGGCCTCTCCGGTGAGCCGGTCGATCCCCTCGTCCAGCTCGCGGTCGGCGGTCTCCACCAGTCCGTCGGTGAAGAGCATCAGCACGTCTCCGCTGCGCAGGCTGCCCTTGACGGGGTCGAACGTCGCGGCGTCGTAGACGCCCAGCAGCGGTCCGTCGGCCGCCTTCTCCTCCCACCGGCCGCTGCCCGCGTCCAGTTGCACGGCGGGGACGTGGCCGGCGGAGTACAGCTCGTAGTCCCCGGTGTCCAGATCCAGCACGAGGTGCACGGACGTCGCGAAGCCCTCGGCCCAGTCCTGGCGCAGCAGATAGCCGTTGGCCGCCGGGAGGAAGCCGTGCGGCGGGAGGGAGCCCAGCAGCCCGCCGAACGCGCCGGACAGCAGCAGGGCGCGGGACCCGGCGTCCATGCCCTTGCCGGAGACGTCGGTGAGGACGACCTCCAGGGTCCGCCCCTCCGGCCCGGTGCGGGCGGCGACGACGAAGTCGCCCGAGAACGACTGGCCGCCGGCGGGCCGCAGCGACATCTCGCGGTGCCAGCCGCGCGGCAGTGCGGGCAGCCGGCTCTGGACGGCGATGCGTTCCCGCAGGTCGAAGAGCATGGTGCCGCCGCGCCGCCAGGGCACGCCGACCCGGTTGCGGAACTGTGCGACCAGCAGCCCCGACAGTCCGACCGCGGCGACGACGAGGATGGTGCCGGGGGTGATCCGCCCGGCGCCGTCCCCGTAGGGCGCCAGCAGGGCGGCCTCCACGATCAGGGCGACGGCCGCGGAGGCATACAGGGCGAGCAGGCTGGCGGGCCGCAGCAGCAGCCCGCCGGCCAGCACGGGCAGCACCAGGGTCTCCGGGGCGCACCACAGCGGCTGCAGGACCGTGGCGACGGTGAGCGCCGGAACGGCGGCCAGCAGCGCCACCAGCGCGAGCCAGTCGGAGCCGCCGCCGCGGAAGTAGTCGACGGCGGAGCGGCGCAGCGAGGTGCGGACCCGGTGCCAGGCCTTGACCGCCTGGTGCGTCCGGGCCGCCGGTGGTGCCGTGCCCGCACGCCGCGCTGCCATGGTCGAGACCTTAGCCACCCGCGGTTCCGCGCGTCGATTCCCGGGTACCGGTGCCCCTTCCGTGGCACGGGAAATGCGCTCGCGTCGAACACACGTGTCGGGTAGGGAGTCGGTATGACGACTGAACTGCGGGTACCGGGTGCGGACGACGTCGACGAGTGGTTCCGGGTGGTGGACTCGGCCTTCGGCGGCATCCTGACCGGGCACGCGGAAGGGCTGCAAAAATGGCGGAAACTGCTCGAACCGGGGCGTGCGGTCACCGCGTGGGACGCCGGCGAGATGGTCGGCACGGCCGGCGCGCACACCTTCCGGATGACGGTGCCCGGCGGCGGCTGCGTACCGACGGCCGGTGTGACGATGGTCTCGGTCAAGCCCACGCACCGGCGGCGCGGCGTGCTGACGTCGATGATGCGGCGTCAGCTGGACGACGTACACGAGTGGGGTGAGCCGCTGGCCGTCCTCACCGCCTCCGAGGCGGCCATCTATGGACGGTTCGGGTACGCCGTCGCCACCGGACAGCTCACGGCCGACGTCGACACGGTCCGTGCCCCGTTGAGCGTCCCCGCGGCGTCCGACGCGGTGCGGCTGCGGCTGGTCCCGGCCGGGGACCCGGCGGTGTTCCGGGCGTGTGAGGACCTCTATGCCCGGCAGGTGCCGCGGCGCCCGGGCATGCTGCGCCGGATGCCCGGCTGGGAGGACATGCCGCTGCACGATCCCGCCCGGGACCGCCACGGCGCCTCGCCGCTGCAGTGTGTGCTGGCCGAGCTCGACGGTGAACTGCGCGGCTACGCACGCTATGCGGTGCGGCCGGACGCGGACGCCGCGGGCGCGAAGGGCGAGGTGCTGCTGCGCGAGCTGGAGGCGCTGGATCCGGCGGCGCACGGGGCGCTCGTGCGGTATCTGTTCGGCATCGACCTGACCTGCACGCTGAGCACGCACAACCGTCCCGTGGACGATCCGTGGCTGCAGATGGTGTCCGATCTGCGCCGCTGCCGGATCGGGATCCGGGACGGCCTGCACGTGCGGCTGGTCGACGTCGGCGCGGCGCTCGCCGCGCGGACGTACCAGGCGCCGGTGGACGTCGTCCTGGAGGTCGAGGACGGGTTCTGCCCCTGGAACGCGGGCCGGTGGCGGCTCGCGGGTGACGCGAAGGGCGCGGTGTGCGAACCGACGCGCGACGCGCCCGATCTGGCGCTGTCGGTGCGGGAGTTGGGCGCCGGCTACCTGGGGGGTCCGACGCTGACGGCGCTGGCGGGCGCGGGCCGGGTGCGGGAGGTGCGCGCGGGGGCGCTGGCGCAGGCGTCGGTCGCCTTCCGCAGCGACGTGGCGCCGTGGCTGCCGCACGGCTTCTGAGCGGCGGATGCTGCGGTCAGCGGCGCTGGCAGGCGGGGCACCAGAAGAGGTTGCGGGCGGCGAGGGTGGCCGTGGCGACCGGGCTGCCGCACAGGTGGCACGGGCGGCCGTCGCGCCGGTAGACGTACACCTCGCCGCCGTGGTCGTCCACCCGCGGCGGGCGGCCCATCGCCTCGGGGGTGTGCTCCGGCCGTACCGTGTCGATCCGGCCGGTGCGCACGCCCTCGTGCATCAGCGCGACGAGGTCGTGCCACAGCGCGTCCCACTCGGCGCGGGTCAGGTCACGCCCGGGCCGGTAGGGGTCGATGCCGTGCCGGAAGAGGACCTCGGCGCGGTAGACGTTTCCCGCCCCGGCGATGACCTGCTGGTCCATGAGGAGCGCGGCGATCGTGGTGCGGCTGCGGGATATCCGCTCCCAGGCACGGTCGGGGTCCGCGTCCGCGCGCAGCGGGTCGGGGCCGAGCCGCTGCTCGACGGCGGCACGTTCGGCGTCCGTGACGAGTTCGCAGCGGTTGGGACCGCGCAGGTCGGCGTGGTGTCCGTCGGTGGACAGCCGCAGCCGCACCTGCCCGACGGGCGCGGGCGGCCGGCCGGTGCCGAGGGTGACCTTGCCGTACAGGCCGAGGTGGATGTGGATCCAGCCGACCGCGCCGAACCCGAGGAAGAGGTGCTTGCCGTGCGCCTCGGCGGCGTGCAGCACCTGTCCGTCGACGAGCGCGGCGCCGTCGGCGAACCGGCCCTGCGGGCTGGCGGCGTGGACCGGCGCTCCCTGGAAGCGGTCGCGCAGGTCCGCGGCGAGCCGGTGCAGCGTGTGCCCCTCGGGCATGCGGTCGTGCTCTTTCAGTCCTGCTGCGGGTGGTGGGCGGGGACCGGCGGGAGCTTGTGGGTGCGCTCGTAGGCCGTCAGCATGTCGATGCGGCGCTGGTGGCGCTCCTCGCCGGTGAACTCGGTGGTCAGGAACGTCTCGACGAGCCGGACCGCCTCCTCGGTGCTGTGCATGCGGGCACCGATGCTGACGACGTTGGCGTTGTTGTGCTCGCGCCCCAGCGCGGCGGTCTCCTCGCTCCAGGCCAGCGCGCAGCGCACGCCCTTGACCTTGTTGGCCGCGATCTGCTCGCCGTTGCCGGAGCCTCCGATGACGATGCCGAGGGACTCGGTGTCCTCGGCCGTCCGCTCGGCCGCACGCAGGCAGAAGGGCGGGTAGTCGTCCTGGGCGTCGTAGATGTGCGGGCCGCAGTCGACGGGCTCGTGGTCGGCGGCCGTCAGCCACTCGACGAGGTGGTTCTTCAGTTCGTAACCGGCATGATCGGAGCCGAGGTACACGCGCATGGCACGAATCCTATTTCCCCGGCTCCGACCCGCGGCGGCGGACCCTGCGTTCAGCTCTTGTCGCCGCGGCCGGCGAGCTTCCAGGCCGCCGGGAGGGCGCCCATGGCCAGGGCGGCCTTGAGGGCGTCGCCCAGCAGGAAGGGCAGCAGGCCGGCGGCGACGGCCTGACCGGCGGACATGTCGGCGGCGAAGGCCAGGTAGGGGACGCCGACCGCGTAGATGACGGCCGTGCCCACGGCCATCGTCCCGGCGGTGCGCAGCACGCCCCGGTCGCCGCCGCGCCGGGCGAGTGCGCCGACGACGGTCGCGGCCAGCAGCATCCCGAGCACGTAGCCGAAGGAGGCGAAGCCGAAGCCGGACTGGCCCTCGGAGAACCACGGCATGCCCGCGACGCCGGCGGCCGCGTACAGCGCCATGGAGGCGAAGCCGCGCCGCGCGCCGAGGCCGACGCCGACGAGCAGCGCGGCGAAGGTCTGCCCGGTCACCGGGACCGGCGAACCGGGGACCGGCACGGCCAGCTGGGCGGCGACGCCGGTGAGCGCGGCTCCGCCGAGCACCAGGCCGACGTCGCGCACACGGGCACGCACGGCTCCGTCGGCCGGCAGCAGGTCGGCGAGGACGGCGCCGGGGTGGGCGGTGGGGGCGGACAGACTCATCGGAAACTCAACTCCGTCACGTCGTGGGCATGAACCCTTCGACGCTAGCCGAGTCCGTCCGGCGCCGGGCCCGCGGCGGGCGAGAGGCCCGTCACAGGCCCGGCAGGTTTGAGCCGGGGAGAACCTAGTCGAACTGCGGCGGCGCGGTCCGGGTGCGCTTGATCTCGTAGAAGCCGGGCGTGGAGGCCACCATCAGCGTGCCGTCCCACAGCTGCGCCGCCGCCTCGCCCTTGGGCGCGGGAGTGACGACCGGGCCGAAGAAGGCCACCTGGGAGCCGTCCTCGCCGGGCACCGCGATGACCGGTGTGCCGACCTCCTGGCCGACCAGGTCGATGCCCTCCTTGTGGGAGGCGCGCAGCCGTTCGTCGTAGGCGGAGGAGTCGGCGGCGTCCGCGAGGGACTCCGGCAGGCCGGCCTCCTGCAGCGCGTCGACGATCGTGGCGCGGGTGCGCTCCATCCCCTTGTTGTGGAAACGGGTGCCCAGCGCGGTGTAGAGCGGGCCGAGCGCGTCGCTGCCGTGCTCCTGCTCGGCGGCGATGCACACCCGCACCGGCCCCCAGCCCGTCGCCAGCATCTCCCGGTACTGCTCCGGCAGGTCCTCGCGGCCCTCGTTGAGCACGGACAGGCTCATCACGTGCCAGCGGACCTCGACGTCACGGACCTTCTCCACCTCCAGCATCCAGCGGGAGGTCATCCACGCCCAGGGGCACAGCGGGTCGAACCAGAAGTCGGCAGGCGTCTTCTCGGCCATCGGTCAGCTCAGCTCCTCATGCTCACGACTGCGACGCAGATCACGTCCTGCGTCGGACAACGTGCGCGGGGGCGGGACCATTCCCCGTGAGGCGCCGCGGAGCCGCCGTGCGATGCTGTGAGCACCTGTTCGAAGTGTGAGACGAGCGAGACGAGGGAGTCACGCGTGCCCGGTGAGAATCTGACCCGTGACGAGGCCCGCCGCAGGGCGGAGCTGCTGGACGTGGACGGGTACGAGGTCGCGCTGGACCTCCGTTCAGCTGTCGGGGACGCCCCGGCCGACGGGGCGCGCACGTTCCGCTCGACCACGACGATCCGGTTCCGCTGCGCCGAGCCGGGGGCGGCGACGTTCGCGGACCTGCTGGCGCCCGCGGTCCGCTCCGTCACGCTGAACGGCCGTGCCCTGGAGCCGGGCACGGTCTTCGACGGCAGCCGGATCGCGCTGGACGGCCTGCAGGGCGAGAACGTGCTGGTCGTGGACGCCGACTGCGCCTACAGCCGCACGGGCGAGGGGATGCACCGCTTCGCGGATCCCGAGGACGGCGAGGTCTACCTCTACACGCAGTACGAACCGGCCGACTCCCGGCGGGTGTTCGCCAACTTCGAGCAGCCCGACCTCAAGGCGCCCTTCACCTTCGAGGTGACGGCCCCGGCCGGCTGGACCGTGCTCTCCGGCGGCGCCACCGAGGGCGACCCGGAACCGGCCGACGGGGGCGGGGAGCGGCGGCGCTTCGCCCGCACCGCACCCATCTCGACGTACATCACGGCGATCGTGGCCGGTCCTTACCACCACGTGACCGACCACTACGCGCGCACGCTGCCCGACGGCAGCACGCTCGAGGTGCCGCTGGGCGCGCTGTGCCGCAAGGCGCTCGCCCGGCACTTCGACGCCGAGGACGTCTTCGCCCTCACCAAGCAGGGCCTGGACTTCTTCCACGACCACTTCGACTTCCCCTACCCGTTCGGGAAGTACGACCAGGCGTTCGTGCCCGAATACAACCTCGGCGCGATGGAGAACCCCGGCTGCGTCACCTTCCGCGAGGAGTACATCTTCCGCGGCAAGGTCACCCAGGCGTCCTACGAGCACCGCGCCAACGTGATCCTGCACGAGATGGCGCACATGTGGTTCGGCGACCTGGTCACCATGGAGTGGTGGGACGACCTGTGGCTCAAGGAGTCCTTCGCGGACTTCATGGGCTCCTTCTCGCAGGTCGAGGCCACCCGCTTCGACCGCGGCTGGATCACCTTCGCCAACAACCGCAAGGCGTGGGCGTACCGCGCCGACCAGCTGCCCTCCACCCACCCGGTCACCGCGGACATCCGCGACCTGGAGGACGCCAAGCTCAACTTCGACGGCATCACCTACGCCAAGGGCGCCGCGGTCCTCAAGCAGCTGGTCGCCTACGTCGGCCAGGACGCCTTCCTGGAGGGCGCCCGCCGCTACTTCAAGCGGCACGCCTGGGGCAACACCCGGCTGTCGGACCTGCTGTCGGTGCTGGCCGAGACCTCCGGGCGTGACATGACCGAGTGGTCCCGCGCCTGGCTGCAGACCGCCGGCGTCAACGTCCTCACCCCGCAGGCCGAATACGCCGCGGACGGCCGGATCCGCGAGCTGGCCGTGCTGCAGGAGGCGGCCTCCGCCGACCACCCGGTGCTGCGCCCGCACCGCGTCGCCGTGGGCCTGTACCGCCGTGAGAGCGAGGGCGGCCCGCTGGTGCGCTACGCGCGTGCCGAGACCGACGTCGTCGGCGAGCGCACCGTGGTGGACGTGCTGGCCGGCGCCGAGCGGCCGGAGCTGATCCTGCTCAACGACGACGACCTGACGTACTGCAAGGTCCGTTTCGACGACGCCTCGCTGCAGACCCTGCACGCCGCCCTGGGCGACATCACCGATCCGATGGCGCGTGCACTGTGCTGGTCGGCGGTGTGGGGTCTGACCCGCGACGGGCTGCTGCCCGCCCGCGACTTCCTCGCACTCGTGCTGCGCTTCGCCGGCGACGAGAGCGAGGTCGGCGTGCTGCAGATGCTGCACGCCTGGGCCAGGACGGCGCTCGAGCGCTACACCGCGCCCGGGCACCGCGAGGACAGCGCCCGCGCGCTGGCCGAGGGCGCCGTGGCGGGGCTGCGCGCGGCCGAGCCGGGCAGCGGCCACCAGCTGACCTGGGCCCGCTTCCTGGCCGCGGTGGCCACCGGCAAGAGCGGACTGCGGCTGCTGCAGGACCTGCTGGCGGGCACCGAGTCCGTCGAGGGGCTCGAAATCGACCAGGAGCTGCGCTGGACGTTCCTGGAGCCGCTGGCCGCGCACGGCGAGGCCGATGCCGCACAGCTGGAGGCCGAACTGGCCCGCGACGACACGGCGTCGGGCAAGCGGCACCAGGTGCGCTGCCTGGCCGCCCGGCCCTCCGCGGCGGTCAAGGCCCGCGCGTGGGCGGACGTCGTCGAGTCCGACACGCTGTCGAACGCGCTCGTCGGGGCGACCATCGCCGGGTTCGCCCAGCCCGGGCAGCAGGAGCTGACCGCCCCGTACACGGCGCGCTACTTCGAGGTTCTCGAGGACGTCTGGCGCTCGCGTTCCATCGAGATCGGCATGGACCTGGTCCGCGGCCTGTACCCGGCCTCGCAGGGCGACCGCCGGACGCTGGACGTCACCGACGAGTGGCTGGCCTCGCACGCCGACGCGGCGCCCGCGCTGCGGCGTCTGGTGCTCGAGGCACGCGACGACCTGGCCCGCGCACTGGCGGCGCAGCGCTGCGATGCGGCAGCCGGGTGACCCCGACATCCGCCGAAAGAGTGAACCTACTCGGTTCTCGAACGACTGTCCTTTAGGACGGGCTCGTCCCGATTCTTCGACAGGACTGTCACACCGGTCATGAAGCGGCGGGGTCGCAGGGAAGGTCCGGGGGCATGACGCACAACGCTCCCCTCTCCCCGCGGCCCCTCGGCCGGCTCGACCACCTGACCGGCTCCCGGCGGCGCGTGCTCACCGCCCGCGCGCTGCGGGAGCACGGTGTCACCACGGCCGCCGCCGGCTCCCGCTGCCGGCCCGGCGGCCCCTGGCAGATGCTGCTCCCCGGTGTGTACCTGCTGCACCCCGGCCCGCCCACCAGCGAGGACCGGCTGCGGGCCGCCCTGCTGTACGCCCAGCGCCGTACCGTGCCCGCCCAGGCGGGGCCCGGGCGCACATCCGCCGCCTCCTCCGGCACCGGGGCGCCCGACGCGATGGTCACCGGCCTGGCCGCGCTCGCCCTGCACGGCTTCGACTGCGCCCCCGCGCTCACCTCGCTCGAACGCATCGACGTGCTCCTCCCCCGCACCCGCAGACTGCGCTCGGTCGGCTGCGCCCACATCGTGCGCACGCAGCACCTGCCGCAGCCGGTGCACATCACGGGCCTGCCCGTCGCCCCGGCGGTCCGCGCCCTGACCGACGCCGTGCAGGAACTCGCCGACCCGGTGACCGTGCGCCGGCTGATGACGGAGGCGGTGCGCGGCGGGCACTGCGACCCGCAGGAGGTGCTGGAGGAACTCGGGCGCGAACGGCTGCTGGTCCGCCCGCAGATCGCCGATGCCGCCGACACGCTGGTCGCGGAGGCCCGCGCCCTGGCGGAGGGCGACCTGTACGCGGCCGTGTTCGCCGGCCGGCTGCCCGACCCGTGCTGGAACGTGCGGCTCCGGCTGCCCGGCGGCCCGCAGCTCGCGGATGTCGACGCCTACTGGCCCGGGCACGCGGTGGCCGCCGTGCTGCCCGGAGGGGACGACGCGCTGCGCCGGGAGACGCTGGAGGGGCTGGGCGTCACCGTGGTGGTCGTCGCGCCGCAGACCGGGCACGACGACCTGGCCCGGCAGGCCGCGGTGCTGCGCACCGCGCTGATGGCCGCGGAGGACCGCGAGCCGGCCGCGTATGTCGAGGTGCTGCCGCGCTGAGCCGTTCGGGCCGCTCAGCCGCAGAACTCGGCCTCGAGCAGTTCGCCGGTGTCGCCCGCCCAGTCCCCGTTGATGTTGAAGGCCGCCGCGTGCCGCCCGTCGCGGGTGGTGAAGACGGTGGACTGTGATCCGTAGATGCCGCCGTCGTGCCCCCACACGGTCGTCCCGCACGACAGCCGCTGCTCGCGCAGCCCCAGCCCGTAGCGGGCGCCCGGCTCGTCGGAGGCGACGGTGGCCGTCATCTCCACGAGCTGCCGGCGGGGCAGCAGCTCGCCGTCGAGCAGCCCGCGCAGGACGGCGATCAGGTCGCCGGTCGTGGAGACCAGCTCGCCGGACGCGCCGGCCAGCGACGGGTCGAACTCCGTCACGTCGTGGACGCCGGCGCCCCGCGGGGCGCCGAACAGCCGGGAGTAGGCCCGGCCGTGCCGGCCGCGCAGGTACGGCCGGGTGCCCGGCAGCGAGGTGGCGTGCAGGCCGAGCGGTCGCAGGATGCGGCGCTCGATCTCGTGGGCGTACCCGTGCCCGGTGACCGCCTGGATGACCATGCCGGCCAGCACGTAGTCGGTGTTCGAGTAGCTCCACCCCTGGCCCGGCGCGAACAGCGGCGGGTGTGCGGTGGCGATCCGCACCAGTTCGGCCGGGGTGTGGGTGTCGTAGCGGTGGGTGAGGAACGCCCGGCCGAAATGGGCGGCCCGGAAGCCGGGATCGGCGGTGTAGTCGTACAGGCCGCTGGTGTGGTCCAGCAGTTGCCGCACGGTGATGCGGCGGCCGTCGTTGCCGTTCCCGCGCACCACTCCGGGCAGCCACTTCTCGACGCTGTCGTCGACGTCGATACGCCCTTCCGCCTCGAGCTGGAGCAGCACGGTGGCGACGAACGTCTTCGTGATGCTGCCGATGCGGAACCGGTCGCCGGCCCGGCGCGGCTGCTGCGAGCGGCGGTCCGCCACGCCCGAGGACGCGTTCCACTCGCCATCCGCGTCGTCGGCCTCGGCGAGCACCCCCGGCGCCCCGGCGGCCACCGCGGCGTCCATGGCACGCCGGGTCGGCAGGTGTCCGCCGTCGGCCGCGAAGCCGACGCCCACGGACAGCGCCACCACCACGGCCGTGGCCAGCAGCCCCACGAGGAGGCGGCGGGCGGACGATCCGGAAGGCATGTCCACCGACCCTAGGGGACCCCCGTGCCGGGGACGCGGAACGCCGGTGCCGGTGGCGTGAAGGGAGCCGGGGGTGCCGTGCAGGCCGCATGGAAGTATGGCCGTACAGCTACAGGACAGGAGAAACGCAGGTGCCTGGGACGAATCTGACCCGCGAGGAAGCCCGCGAGCGGGCGCGGCTGCTGACCGTGGACGCGTACGACATCGAGCTGGACCTGAGCGGGGCGCAGGACGGCGGCACGTTCCCCTCGGTGACGACCGTCCGTTTCGACGCCGCCGAGGCGGGGTCCACCTTCATCGACCTCGTCGCGCCGACCGTGCGCGAGGTCGTGCTCAACGGGCGGGAGCTGGACGCCTCCGCCGTCTTCGCCGACTCCCGCATCGCGCTGGAGGTCGCCGCCGGGCGCAACGAGCTCCGCGTCGTCGCCGACTGCGCCTACACCAACACCGGCGAGGGGCTGCACCGCTTCGTCGACCCGGTCGACGGGCAGGCCTACCTCTACACCCAGTTCGAGGTGCCGGACGCCCGCCGGGTCTTCGCCAGCTTCGAACAGCCGGACCTGAAGGGCACGTTCACCTTCACCGTGACCGCCCCCGAGGAATGGACGGTCGTCTCGAACTCGCCCGGGCCGCAGGAGGCGCCGGCCGACGGCGTGTGGCGCTTCCCGGCCACGCCGCGCATCTCCTCCTACATCACCGCGATCATCGCCGGCCCGTCCCACAGCGTGCACAGCAGCTGGGAGGGTGACGGGCGCAGCGTGCCGCTGGGCGTCTACTGCCGTCCGTCGCTGGCCGAGTACCTCGACGCCGACGCGCTGTTCGACGTCACCCGGCAGGGCTTCGACTGGTTCCAGGAGAAGTTCGACCACCCCTACCCGTTCGAGAAGTACGACCAGCTCTTCGTGCCGGAGTTCAACGCCGGCGCGATGGAGAACGCGGGCGCCGTCACCATCCGCGACCAGTACGTCTTCCGCTCGAAGATGACGGACGCCGCCTACGAGGGGCGCGCGGAGACCGTGCTGCACGAGCTGGCCCACATGTGGTTCGGCGACCTGGTCACCATGGAGTGGTGGAACGACCTGTGGCTGAACGAGTCGTTCGCCACCTACACCTCCGTCGCCTGCCTCGCGCACGCGCCGGGCAGCGCCTGGCCGGCCGCCTGGACGACGTTCGCCAACCAGGAGAAGACCTGGGCCTACCGGCAGGACCAGTTGCCCTCCACGCACCCGATCATGGCGGAGATCCGCGACCTGGACGACGTCCTGGTCAACTTCGACGGCATCACCTATGCCAAGGGCGCCTCGGTGCTCAAGCAGCTGGTCGCCTACGTCGGGCAGGACGAGTTCTTCCGCGGCGTGCAGCGCTACTTCGCCCGGCACAAGTGGGGCAACACCCGGCTGACCGACCTGCTGGGCGCGCTGGAGGAGACCTCCGGGCGGAACCTGGCCGCCTGGTCGAAGGCGTGGCTGGAGACGGCCGGCATCAACGTGCTGCGCCCGCGCATCGTCACCGGCGCGGACGGGACGATCACGTCCTTCGCGGTGGAGCAGGAGGCACCGGCGCTGCCGGCCGGCGCCACGGGCGAGCCGACGCTGCGGCCGCACCGGCTGGCGATCGGCCTGTACGCACTGGGCGAGGACGGCCGGCTGGAGCGCACCGACCGCATCGAGCTCGACGTCGACGGCGCGCTCACCGACGTGCCGCAGCTCGCCGGGCGGCGCCGTCCGGACGTGGTGCTGCTCAACGACGACGACCTGACGTATGCCAAGGTGCGCCTGGACGCCGAGTCGCTGGCCGTCGTCACGCAGCACCTGGGCGGTTTCGCCGAGTCGCTGCCGCGCGCGCTGTGCTGGGCGTCGGCCTGGGACATGACGCGCGACGGCGAGATGGCCGCCCGCGACTACCTGGACCTGGTGCTGTCCGGGATCGGCCGGGAGAGCGACATCGGCGTCGTGCAGTCGCTGCAGCGGCAGGTGAAGCTGGCCCTCGACCTGTACGCGGCGCCGAGCTGGCGCGAGATCGGCCTCGAGCGCTGGTCGCAGGCCACCGTGGAGCAGCTGCGGGCGGCCGAGACCGGCAGCGACCACCAGCTCGCGTGGGCGCGCGCCCTGGCCGCGACCGCCCGCACCGACGAGCAGCTCGGGCTGCTGGCCGGGCTGCTGGACGGCTCGCAGGCGGTGGACGGGCTCGCCGTCGACACCGACCTGCGCTGGGCGCTGCTGCACCGGCTGGCCGCGACCGGCCGCGCCGGCACCAAGGAGATCGACGCGGAGCTGGAGCGGGACGCCACCTCGGCCGGTGAGCGGAACGCGGCCAGCGCACGGGCCGCGATGCCGACCGCCGAGGCCAAGGCGGAGGCGTGGGCGTCGGTCGTCGAGTCCGACACGCTGCCCAACGCCGTGCAGGAGGCGGTCATCTCCGGCTTCGTGCAGACCGACCAGCGGGAACTGCTCGCGCCGTACACGGAGAAGTTCTTCGCGGCGGTCAAGGGCGTGTGGGACTCCCGCAGCCACGAGATGGCACAGCAGGTGGCGATCGGGCTGTACCCGACGCTGCAGGTCTCCGAGGAGACACTGCGGGCCACGGACGCCTGGCTGGCGGACGCGGAGCCGAACGCGGCGCTGCGCCGCCTGGTCACCGAGTCCCGCGCGGGCGTGGAGCGCGCGCTGAACGCCCGGCGCGCGGACGAGGCCGCGGCGGTCTGACGCCGTCCGGGCCCCGGGCGCCGAGAACCCGCCGCCGGTTCAGCCGGCGGCGGGTTCGGTGTCCGGGGCCTGCCGGGACGTCGTCGCTCAGTCCGCGGTCCCACGGGGCACGACCCACTGTGTGGGCTGCCCGGTCACGGCGGCGATCATGTCGTAGTCCCCGTCGTAGTGCAGGACTGTCGCGCCATGGCGTTCGGCGGTGGCCGCGATGACGAGGTCCGGCAGCGACACGGCACGCCAGTTGCCGTTTCCGATGAGTTGCTGCTGGACGTCCAGCGCCCGGTCCCAGACCTCGTCCGGCGTCGGCAGCCAGTCGAAGCCGGACAGTTCACGGCGCACCTCGACCGCATCGGCCTTGCTCGTGACCGAGTAGAGGAGTTCAACCTCGACGGCGCCGCAGATGGCGAGCAGTCCCGCGTTGTGCAGCGGGAAGATGACCTCACGGACGGCAGGCTTCGCCCAGCGGGCGAAGGCGGATTTGTCGATGAGGTAGCGGTCGCGCGTCACGCTGCGGGGGTGCCCGGCGTCCCGCCGGCGTCGTCCTGACCGGTAGACCCTGTGAGGTCCGGAAGCAGCCCGGCGTCCAGGCGGTCGAAGAACGACTGACGCTTCCGCCGGTTCACGACGTCCAGGAGGGCCGCGTTCACCGTGGCCACCTTCTTGCCCGTACCGAGAATCTCAGCTGCCTCGGTCAACAGCGCTTCGTCCAGATCGATGACGGTCCGCGACATGTCCGGCCCCCTCGCATGGCGATATCAATCGTTGTCACACATGATATCAAGCACCAGCGGTGCAGGCTCCTGCGGGCGCCGCTACTGCTTGCGGGACTTGTCCGTGAGGCTGACGGCCGCGGCGATCAGCAGGAACAGCACGATCGGGAGGACGACGAACACGCCGATCGTCTCGCCGACGGAGATGCCGGGGCCGGGGTCGTCGCCGTCGTCACGGGTGACCGCGAAGGCGGGCGAGGCCAGGAGTGTCAGCAGGGCCGTTCCGCCGATGACGGTGCCCGCGCGCAGGGCGTTCTTCTTGTTTCCCACACACTCAACCTAGCGAACGGCCTCCGGGGCCGCGTGGCCGGGGTGGCCCTCGGCGCGCCTCACTCCTGCCCGATGCCGCGGCGCAGCTCCTCGAAGAGGTCGTGTGCCCGGGGGGAGGCGGCGATCTCCTGCCAGGACAGCGGCCGGCCGTCCGGGCCGGCGACCGGCAGCCGCCAGTTCGGGTAGGACGTGCAGGTGCCGGGCACGTTCTGCGGGCGCCGGTCCCCGACGGCGTCCGGCAGCCAGACACCGACCATGCGGGCCGGGGTGCGGGCCAGGAACCGGTGGACGGCCTTGACCCGGGCCTCCTCGCCGGCCTCGGCGCCCTCGGGGAGCACGCCGTGGTGGCGGAAGTGGTCGAGCCAGTCGGTGGTCTCGACGACGGCGGCGTTCTGCTCGTCCTCCAGCGGCTGCGCCAGCAGCCCGAGCCGGTGCCGCAGGCCGACGTGCTCGCCGGTCAGCCGGGAGGCGGTGGGCGGCAGGTCGTGCGTGGTGGCGGTGGCCAGGCAGTCGGCGCGCCAGGACTCGGGCGGCAGCGGTGCGGCCTCGCTCTCGCCGGGGGCGTGCGCGTAGTCGCGTTCGAACCAGAGCACGGAGGTGCCGAGCACCCCGCGCTCGGCGAGTTCCTCGCGGACGCCCGGCTCGACCGTCCCCAGGTCCTCGCCGATGACGGCGGCCTGCGCCCGGTGCGCCTCCAGGGCGAGCATGCCGAACATCGCCTCGGCGTCGTAGCGCACGTAGGTGCCCTCGGTGGGCGGCCGCCCCTCGGGGATCCACCAGAGCCGGAACAGCCCCATCACATGGTCGATGCGCAGCGCGCCGGAGTGCCGCAGCAGCCCGGTGAGCACCTCGCGGAAGGGCGCGTAGCCGGTCTCGGCCAGCATGTCGGGGCGCCAGGGCGGCAGTCCCCAGTCCTGGCCGTGGGCGTTGAAGGCGTCGGGGGGCGCGCCGACGGACATGCCGGGCGCGAAGACGTCGCGGTGCGCCCAGGCGTCGGCGCCGTCGGGATGGACGCCGATGGCCAGGTCGTGGACGAGCCCGACGGGCATGCCGGCGCGGCGCGCGGTGTGCTGGGCGCGGGCGAGCTGTTCGTCGGTGAGCCAGGCGAGCCAGCTGTGGAAGTCGACCCGCTCCATCAGGCCGTCGCGGGCGCGGGCGGTGCGCGCGGAGGCGGGGTCGTCCAGGCCGGCGGGCCAGTCGCGCCACCGCGTCCCGTGCTCCTCGGCGAGCGCGCACCAGGTGGCGTGGTCCTCCAGGGCCTGGCCGCCTTCGGCGAGGAAGTCGCAGTAGGCGGCGTGCCGGCCGGGGCTGAGCGGGACGCGGCGCAGCAGTTCGAGTGCCTCGCGCTTGAGCGCCCAGGTGGCGTCACGGTCGATGTGCGCGTCCTTGTGCAGCACGTCGTCGCGCAGGGCGGCGGCGCTGTCCAGGATCGCGTGGGCCCGGGCGCGGTCGTCGGGGGCCAGGTAGCCGAACTCGGGCACGTCCTCGATGCGCAGGTGGACCGGGTCGGGGAAGCGGCGGGAGGACGGCCGGTAGGGCGAGGGATCGGTGGGGGCGCCGGGCAGTGCGGCGTGCAGCGGACCGAGCTGCACGAAACCGGCGCCGGCGGCGCGGCCGGCCCAGTCGGCGAGGTCGGTCAGGTCACCGAGGTCGCCCATGCCCCAGGAGCGCTCGGAGATCAGCGAGTACAGCTGGAGCAGCAGGCCGAAGCTGCGCGCCTGCGGGGTGCGCCCGGGCGGCGCGGGGAAGCGGTCGGGCACCGCGAGGAGGGTGGCGTGTCCGGCGCGGCCGTCCGGGGTGCGCGCCCGGAGGGTGTGGACGCCCAGCGGCAGGGTGACGCCCGCGCCCCAGTCGATGCTGCCGCCGTCCTCGGTGTCGACGTGCAGCAGAGTCCCCTGGGGCAGCCGGGGCAGCGTGCTGCGGCCGGAGCCGGTGCGCAGCACGACGGTGGGCGGCAGCAGGCGGAGGCCGTCCTGGTCGTGGGCCTCCAGCGCCTCGCGCAGGGCGTCGGGCGTGGAGGCGTCGACCCCGAGGGCGGCCAGTACCGCGACGAGCGTGTCGTCGGGTACGTCGGCCGTCCGGCCGGGAGCGGGCGTATGCGTGGTCGCGACACCGTGTGCCGCGGCGAGCCGCGCCAGGCGGCTCATCAGATGCCCGGGAACTCCGTGCCGAATCCCGTGCCGGTCGGCTCGCTGGTCAGCGGCAGCTCGGCGGCGATGGGCGGCTCGCTGGTCAGCGGTGCCACATCGGCGAGCGGGGGCTCACTGGTCAGCGGCGACTCGGCGCAGCCGCAGGAGCACGAGCCGTCCAGTCCGGCGTCGGGGTCGAGCACACCGGACGGGTCTACCGGCTCGTGCCCCTGTTTGGGGATCTCGGCCAGCGCGGTCAGAAGTTCAGCGGACGCGGCCACGATGGGCCTCCGTTCGTTGACGGGGGTGGACGTTTCTGCCCTACCCAATTGAACCTTCTCCAGACCTGCCAGACGGGGGAACGTGGCCCACTTCACGTTGACGTGGGCAGGCGGATTATCGGTCGAGGGCCGCCGACGGCGAAGAGAATGCGGACATAGCGGTCATCGTACGCGGGTTTTTCCGTCCTCCCGAAGAGCGGGGTGACCTGCGCCATTCGGTGACGGCGTCTGCACCTATCGTCAGGGGTGGTCGGGTTTTGCGGGAAGATCGACGGCTCATGGAGGCAGCGTGACGAGGCTCCGGTCCGCGGGACGGCGCTCAGGTGCGACCGCCGTCGCTGCTGCGGTGATCGGCGGGCTGCTCGGCGGCGCCACGGGCGCCGGCGCCCTTCCGCAGCAGCCGCACACCGACGGCTCGGTGGCGGACGCCGAGCGGACCGCGCAGGACGGGGTGCCGGCAGTCTGGCCGCGGCCGCAGTCGATACGCGCGCACGGCTCCTTCGTGCCCGTGACCCGTGAGGTGACGCTGCTCGCGGGACCGGACGCCGATCCGTACGCGCTGGACGTGGTGCGCGAGGTGCTGCGCGACGCCGGTGCCCACACCGTGCACCACCCGGATCCGGACGCGGACCCCGGCGCGCAGCCCGCCGGGCCCGGCACCGTCGTCCGCGTCGGCGGCGCGTCCGCCGAACAGGCGCTGCACACGCTCGGCGCCCGGGAGCGCGGCGACCTGCCCGCCGGCGGGTACCGGCTCGCGACCGGGCAGGTCGGCAGCCGGGACACCGTCGCGCTGGCCGGACGCGACGGGGCCGGTCTGTTCCACGCCGCGCAGACGCTGCGCCAGCTGCTCACCGAGCACGACGGCGGCACCGGCTTCGCCGGCGTCCTGGTGCGCGACTGGCCGGCGTCGTCCGCGCGCGGCGTCGCCGAGGCGTTCTACGGCGAGCCGTGGAGCCACCGCGAGCGGCTGGCCCAGCTCGACTTCCTGGGCCGCACCAAGCAGAACCGCTACCTGTACGCGCCGGGCGAGGACGGCTACCGCCAGGCCAGGCGCTGGCGCGACCCCTACCCGGCCGACCGGCGCGCCGGCTTCCGCGAGCTCGCGCAGCGCGCCCGCCGCAACCACGTGACGCTCGCCTGGGCCGTCTCCCCCGGCCAGAGCCTGTGCTTCTCCTCCGCCCAGGACCGCCGGGCGCTGCTGCGCAAGCTGGACGCGATGCGCGCACTGGGCTTCGGCGCCTTCCAGCTGCAGTTCGACGACGTCAGCTACACCGAGTGGCACTGCGACGAGGACGCCTCGACGTACGGCAGCGGGCCGCAGGCGGCGGCGCGGGCGCAGGCGGACCTGGCCAACGCGGTGGCCGACCACCTGGCCGCGCGGCAGCCCGGCACCGCGCCGCTGTCCGTCCTGCCCACCGAGTACTACCAGCAGGGCAGGACGGAGTACCGCAAGGCGCTCGCGCACGCGCTGCACGACGGCGTGCAGGTGGTGTGGACGGGCGTCGGGGTGGTGCCGCAGACCATCACCGGCGGCGAACTCGCCGAGGTGCGCAAGGCGTTCCCGCACCATCCGCTGGTCACGATGGACAACTACCCGGTCAACGACTTCGCGCCCGACCGGCTGTTCCTGGGCCCGGTGCGCGGCCGGGAACCGGCCGTGGCGTCCGGCTCGGCGGTGCTGCTGTCCAACGCGATGCCGCAGGCGCTGGCCTCCCGCATTCCGCTGTTCACGGCAGCCGACTACGCCTGGAACCCGCACGGCTACCGGCCCGGGACGGCCTGGCGCGCCGCGGTCGAGGCGGCGGCCGGGCCGGACGGCGACAGCCGGGCGGCGGTGCGCACGCTCGCGGCCAACGAGGCGTCCTCGATCCTCGGCGGCACCGAGTCGGCGTACCTGCAGCCGCTGCTGGAGGACTTCTGGGCCGCCCACGGCGGCACCGACCCCGACCGGCTCTCGGACGCGGCCGGCCGGCTGCGCCGCGCGTTCGCCGGCATGCGGGCCGCCCGGGAGGACGTTCCGGAGCCGCTCGCCGAGGAGACGGGCCGGTGGCTGGACCAGCTGGCGCGGCTCGGC
>DASSBO010000250.1:0-2406 GCA_035698655.1 Streptomyces sp. | reverse complement strand
GCCACAGCCGTCGACTTGGAGGACCATCGCGATGCGTTGGCGTCGGTGACGAACGTCAGTGCCCCGCTGTCCCTTCCTGCCACGCGTATGGGCCCACTGCACATGAATGTGGCACGGGCCCATCTGGCGCTCGGGGACCGTGAAAGTGCCCTCGACTCACTCAGCGAAGCGTGGGAGGCCGCACCTCAGATGGCGCGTGTCCACCCGCACAGCCAGGAAGTCCTGCGAGTACTGACCTCGCTGCACCGGCGCAGCAACCCTCGGCTCACCAAGCTCGCCAAGCGCGCGGGCATCGGCTGAAACGGAGAAGGACGTCCGGCAGCCCCGCCGGGGTCCCTGCGCGCGGGGCGCGCGGGGAGACCCCAGGTCGGCTTCGCCCGTCAGCGGCCCTCGAGGAGCGTCACGTCGCGGACGGCGCCCTGGTCGGCGCTCGTCGCCATCGCCGCGTAGGCGCGCAGCGCCGTGGAGACCTTCCGCTCCCGGTTCTGCGGCGCGTACACCCCGCCGAGTGCCTCGCGGCGCGCCGCGAGTTCGCTCTCCGGCAGGTCGAGCGCGATCGTGCGGTTCGGGATGTCGATGACGATCGGGTCGTCGTCGCGGACCAGCGCGATCGTGCCGCCGGCCGCCGCCTCCGGTGAGACGTGGCCGATGGACAGCCCGGAGGTGCCGCCGGAGAACCGGCCGTCGGTGATCAGCGCGCACGCCTTGCCCAGTCCCCGGCCCTTGAGGAACGACGTCGGGTAGAGCATCTCCTGCATGCCGGGGCCGCCCTTGGGGCCCTCGTAGCGGATGACGACGACGTCGCCCTCCTTGACCCGCTTGGTCAGGATCGCCTCGACGGCCTGCTCCTGGGAGTCGACGACGACGGCCGGGCCGCGGAAGGTCAGGATCGACTCGTCGACCCCGGCCGTCTTCACCACGCACCCGTTCTCCGCCAGGTTGCCGTACAGCACGGCCAGCCCGCCCTCGGTGGAGTAGGCGTGCTCGACGTCGCGGATGCAGCCGCCGGCCGCGTCGGTGTCCAGGGTGGCCCAGCGTTCGGACTGGGAGAACGCGGAGGCGGACCGCACGCAGCCGGGCGCGGCGTGGAACATCTCCACGGCCTGCTCGGACGGCGACTCGCCGCGCAGATCCCACCGCTTGAGCCAGTCGGCCAGCGACGGCGCGTGCACCGCGGCGACGTCCTCGTTGAGCAGGCCCGCCCGGTGCAGCTCGCCGAGGATGGCGGGGATGCCGCCGGCGCGGTGCACGTCCTCCATGTAGTACGAGCCGTTGGGCGCGACCTTCGTCAGGCAGGGCAGCTGCCGCGAGAGGGCGTCGATGTCGGCCATGGTGAAGTCCAGGCCGGCCTCCTGCGCCGCCGCGAGCAGGTGCAGGATCGTGTTCGTGGAGCCGCCCATGGCGATGTCCAGGGCCATGGCGTTCTCGAACGCGGCGCGGGAGCCGATGCTGCGCGGCAGCACGGTCGCATCGTCCTGCTCGTAGTGCCGGCGGGCCAGTTCGACGACGGTGGCGCCGGCGTCCTCGTACAGTGCCTTGCGCGCGGTGTGCGTGGCGAGCACGGAGCCGTTGCCGGGCAGCGAGAGGCCCATGGCCTCGGTGAGGCAGTTCATCGAGTTGGCCGTGAACATGCCGGAGCAGGAGCCGCAGGTCGGGCAGGCGGCGTCCTCGATGCGGCGCAGGTCCTCGTCGGAGACGCCCTCGTTGGCGGACTCCGAGATCGCGGTGATCAGGTCCAGCTTGCGGACGCGGCCGTCGACGAGGGTCGCGGTGCCGGACTCCATCGGGCCGCCGGAGACGAACACCGTGGGGATGTTCAGCCGCATCGCGGCCATCAGCATGCCCGGGGTGATCTTGTCGCAGTTGGAGATGCAGATGAGCGCGTCGGCGCAGTGCGCCTCGGTCATGTACTCGACGGAGTCGGCGATCAGGTCGCGGGAGGGCAGCGAGTAGAGCATGCCGCCGTGGCCCATGGCGATGCCGTCGTCGACGGCGATGGTGTTGAACTCGCGCGGGATGCCGCCGGCCGCCTTGACCGCGTCGGAGACGATCCGGCCGACCGGCTGCAGGTGGGTGTGGCCGGGGACGAACTCGGTGAAGCTGTTGGCCACCGCCACGATCGGCTTGCCGAAGTCCTCGCGCGCCACACCGGACGCCTGCATGAGCGCGCGGGCACCGGCCATGTTGCGGCCGTGGGTGACGGTACGGGACCTCAGCTCGGGCATGGCTGCTCCACTCCCTGGTTTCGCGTCGCTTCGAATCCCCGACGATACGCCCCGGATCCAGGATCCGGGACGCCGCGCCCGGATCGTGAGACCGCTCCTTCGTCCCTCGGATCAGCTCTCGGTCAGGTGGTGCTGCACGACGGGCGCCAGGCGCCGGATGAGGCTCTCCACCGGCTCCGAC
>DASSBO010000249.1:0-2404 GCA_035698655.1 Streptomyces sp. | reverse complement strand
GCCGGCGCCTACGAGGCCCGCACCGACCTCACCGAGGACGGCGCCGGCCTGTGGGTCCGCTACTCCGCTACCGGCACAGGAGATGGCCGATGAACGCCACGACGATCGAGTGGACCGACCGCACCTGGAACCCGGTCACCGGCTGCACCAAGGTCAGCCCCGGCTGCGACAACTGCTACGCCGAGAACATCGCTCACCGCTTCGCCGGCAGCAAGGCGTTCCCCGCCGGCTTCGACGTCACGGTCCGGGCTGACCGCCTCGACGACCCGCTGAAGTGGCGCAAGCCCAGCCGCGTCTTCGTCAACTCGATGAGCGACCTGTTCCACGACTCGGTGCCCGAAGAGCACATCTTCGCCGTCTTCGCCCGCATGTGGTGGGTGCCGCGGCACACGTTCCAGGTGCTGACGAAGCGGCACGGCCGGATGCGGTCGATGATGCCGCGCATCGAGGAACACCTGCGGCAGATGGAGCAGGACCTGGCATGTGTCGATATGCCGACACAGCTGAAGTGGCCGCTGCCGAACGTGTGGCTCGGTGTCTTGGCCGAGAACCAGAGGTGGGCGGACATCCGTGTCCCGGCCCTGATGGAAACCCCGGCCGCAGTGCGCTTCCTCAGCTGCGAACCGCTGCTGGCGCCGGTCGACCTCACGCGCTGGCTCCGGCCCGTCCCCGACTGCGGGCACGTGGACCAGCTGGACGGCACCTGCCGCCACCCTGACGCCCACACGCCTGAGTGCCACCGCTGGGCGGACTGCCCCGTCCGGCGCCGGCCGGACGACTGGGGCGGCCTCGACTGGGTCATCGCCGGGGGAGAGTCCGGCCCTCGCGCCAGGCCCATGCACCCCGCGTGGGCGCGGACCCTGCGGGACGACTGCGACGTCGCCGGCGTGCCGTTCTTCTTCAAGCAGTGGGGCGAGTTCCTCACCGCGGCTGTGGAGGACGACCCTGCGTTCGCCGGAGGGCGGGCGTACGACAGCCCGCTCGGCGGCCGCCGCTCCACCACGATCCGGGAGCGCGGCACGAGCTTCCGCCCAGGCCTGGACCAGCCCATGCGGCCCGGCGACCGGACCAGCCGGACCGTGATGCTCGACGCCGACACGATCGCCGTCCGCGTCGGCAAGAAGCGCGCGGGGCGGCTGCTGGACGGCCGCACCCACGACGCGTTCCCCCGCGACGACTACCGCGACTCCATGACGTCCGGCCACCTCGAGGACCTGGACGCCTACTCCCGCCGCCTGGAGGCGGCCCACACCAACACCACCCGGAGTGCCCGATGACCGCTCCCTCCGTCGTGCGCCGCCTGCGCACCCGCCTCGACGACGCCCGACTGCGCAAGCTCCGCAGCCTCCTGGCCGCAGAGCAGGACCGCACCCGGAGCCTGGAGGAGCGGCTCGCCTACCTCCAGAAGGCCAACGAGGGCCACTACCGGGCCCAGTACGACGCCACCGGCGGCCCGGCGTTCGAGAAGACGCCCACCGTCCCGGCCCAGCCGGCCACCCCGGCCGCCGAGACCCTCACCACCAAGGAGGCACGGTGATCGGGTACCTGCTCCTGTCCGCCGGTGTCATCGGCACAGCCGCCTGCGGCTACTACGTGGCCCCCGCCGGCCGCGGCGCCCACCGCTACCTGGTGCCCCGCTCCGTGCTGCGCGCCGAGGCCGTCTGTCTGCAGGTCGAGAACGAGCAGATGGCGCGCACCGTGATCAAGCTGACCAGCGAGGTCGCCCTCGCCGACAAGGCGCACGACGCCGCGCAGGAGTCCCTCAGCGAAGCCAGGACGCGGATCCGCGTCCTCGAGGAGCAGCTGGCCGAGCTCGACGTGCTGCGTGCGGAGAACACGCGGCTGCGTGCCGACCTGGACAACGTGCGTGCCGTCCGGCCGCTGACCGCGGCTGCCGACGAGGCGCCGACGGTGCCGGGAGGCATCCCTGTGATGCCGCTGCAGCAGGCGCCGCTCGCCGCTGACGCGCCGCCCGCGGACTGACCCCCCTGAACCCGCTCGCCGCCCGGATGTCACCGGCCGGGCGGCGGGCGCCCAACCGAGAAGAGAGCAACGATGTTCAACCGCAAGAAGACCACCCCCGCTGTCCCGGCCGCTCCGCACACCCCGGCGATCAGCCTCGACAAGGTGCCCGCCGGCCTTGTCTCCCTCGCGAAGACGGCCACCGTGTCGCTGGAGAAGAACGGACTGTCCGGGCTGCGGGCGGCCGTGTACCTGGTCGTCGACCGCTCGTACTCGATGTGCGACTACTTCCGGGACGGCAGCGTGCAGCACCTCGCCGACCAGGCACTCGGCCTGTCCGTGACCGTCGACGACGACGGCATCGTCCCTCTGGTCATGTTCGACAGCCGGCCCTACCCGGTGGTCGACGTCGACCTGAACGACTACCAGGGCGTCGTGGAGC
>DASSBO010000248.1:0-4246 GCA_035698655.1 Streptomyces sp. | reverse complement strand
GCGGCGAGGACGTGCTGGTGCGGGTGCACTCCGAGTGCCTGACCGGAGACGTTTTCGGCTCCCAGCGCTGCGACTGCGGCCCCCAGCTGGCGGCCTCTCTGGACCGGGTGCAGGCCGAGGGCCGCGGAGTCGTGCTGTATCTGCGCGGCCACGAGGGCCGCGGGATCGGCCTGCTGTCCAAGCTCCGCGCCTACGCCCTCCAGGAGCAGGGGCGCGACACCCTCGACGCCAACCTCGAGCTCGGGCTGCCGGCGGACGCCCGCGACTACGCGGCCGCCGCGCAGATCCTCGCCGATCTGGGCGTACGCTCCCTGCGGCTGATGACGAACAACCCCGACAAGACCGCGGCGCTGCGCGCTCACGGGCTGCGCGTGACCGGCCGCGAACCGGTCCCGGTGCAGGCCGGCGAGCACAACATCCGCTACCTGCGCACCAAGCGGGACCGGATGGGACACGACCTGCCGTGGCTGGACGCCGAAGCCGCGTCCGTGTGCGGCAGCCGGTAAGCGAAGACCAGCACAACCAGATCCGATCGACCAGGAGCGAAGAGGAACAGTGAGCGGCAAGGGCGCACCCGAACTGACCGTCAGGAACTGCGCGGACCTCCGCGTGGCCGTCATCGCGGCGCAGTGGCACGAGAAGGTGATGGACGGACTTCTCGACGGCGCCCTGCGCGCCCTGCACGACCTGGGCATCGACGAACCCACCCTGCTGCGGGTGCCGGGAAGCTTCGAGCTGCCCGTCGTCGCCAAGGTGCTGGCCGACCGCGGCTACGACGCCATAGTGGCGCTCGGCGTCGTCATCCGCGGCGGCACCCCGCACTTCGAGTACGTGTGCCAGGGCGTCACCCAGGGCCTCACCCAGGTCAGCATCGCCACCGGCGTGCCCATCGGCTTCGGCGTGCTCACCTGCGACACCGAGGAGCAGGCCCTGGCCCGCGCCGGGCTGGACGGCTCGAGTGAGGACAAGGGGCACGAGGCCGTCACCGCCGCCGTCTCCACGGCCACCACGCTGCGCACCGTCGCCGAACCCTGGCGGTGAGCCGCACCGGCCGACCACGTAGGGTGAGACCCACCATGGCGAACAAGACATTCGAGGAGCTGTTCACCGAGCTCCGGCACAAGGCCGCCGACGGCGACCCCATCACCTCGCGCACCGCCGAGCTCGTCTCCCAGGGCGTGCACTCCATCGGCAAGAAGGTCGTGGAGGAGGCCGCCGAGGTGTGGATGGCCGCCGAGTACGAGGGGGAGGAGCGCACCGCCGAGGAGATCTCGCAGCTGCTCTACCACCTCCAGGTCATGATGATCGCCCGGGGAGTGTCCCTGGACGACGTATACGCTCACCTGTGAGCAACGCTCACCCCGCACGATCCCCCGGCCCGGCCGGGCAGACCCCGTCACACGAAGGAAGCCCTCCCATGCTGCGCATCGCCGTCCCCAACAAGGGTTCACTGTCCGAGCCTGCGTCGGCGATGCTGCATGAGGCGGGCTACCGGCAGCGCAAGGACCGCCGCGAGCTGGTGCTCGCCGACACCGACAACGACGTCGAGTTCTTCTTCCTCCGTCCGCGTGACATCGCCGTCTACGTCGGCTCCGGAAAGCTCGACATCGGCATCACCGGACGCGACCTGCTGCTGGACTCCGGAGCCGAGGCCGAGGAGATCCTCGAACTCGGCTTCGCCGGCTCCACCTTCCGCTACGCCACGACGCCCGGCACCGCCTCCGACGTCAAGGAGTTCGGCGGCATGACGGTGGCCACCTCCTTCCCCGGGCTGGTCCGGCGCCACCTGGCCGACCAGGGCGTCGACGCCTCCGTCGTCCGGCTGGACGGCGCCGTGGAGACGGCCATCCAGCTGGGCGTCGCGCAGATCATCGCCGACGTCGTGGAGACCGGCACCACGCTGCGCAACGCCGGACTGGAAATCATCAGCGAGCCCATCCTGCACTCCGAGGCCGTCGTGATCCGCGGCCGCGGCTCGGCGGGAGCGGACGAGCCCCGCGTCCAGCAGTTCCTGCGCCGCATGCAGGGCGTCCTGGTCGCCCGCCGCTACGTGATGATGGACTACGACATCCGGGCGGAGAACCTCGAGCGCGCCGTCGCGCTCACCCCCGGCCTGGAGTCGCCCACCGTCTCGCCGCTGCACGACCAGGGCTGGGTCGCCGTGCGCTCCATGGTCCGCACCAACGAGGCGCAGCGCATCATGGACGACCTGTACGAACTGGGCGCCCGCGCCATCCTCACCACGGGCATCCACGCATGCCGGATCTGAGAGACGAGGGACGGTCCGTGAGCCTGCCGACGGCACTGCCGGTGACCTTCCGGCCGGGCCGCACCCGCGCGGTGCTGCTGACCCTGGGCTGCGCGGCCTTCGCCGCCCTGACGGTGATCGCCGTGCTGCTGGAGCCGCTGGGGCCGGGGGAGCGGCTCGTCTTCGTCCTCACCGGGACGCTGTTCCTGGCCGTGGCCGCCCTGCTCAGCCGGCCGCACGTCGTGGCCGACGCCGAGGGCGTCACGGTCGTCAACCTCGTCACCACCCGCCGGCTGGCCTGGGCGGAGATCCTGCAGGTCAACCTGCGCCCGGGCGACCCGTGGGTGCAGCTCGACCTGGCCGACGGCACCTGTCTGGCGGCGATGGGCATCCAGCCCGGCGTCGCCCGGGAACGCGCCATCGCCGACGCGCGCACGCTGCGCGCCCTCGCCGAGCAGTACGGCACCGGCGGCGAACCGCCGCGCTGAGGCGCCGCCCGGCCACTCCCGCGCCTCACCGGCTGCGCCGGTCGCGGCGAGCATGACTACTCTGGTTCCGGCGGCCACCGCCGCACCCGCGCACCGGCGCGGGCACCTGCGACCGTAAGGAGTGACTCCCTCCAGCGATGGACGGATCGTCCTGTAGTACCTGCGCCGTTCCCCGACGACGAGGAACGGCAGCCCTCCGCCTTCCACGGAAGGCCCGCACGTCCCGTGCACCACACTCCGCCGCTCCCGGGGGTGAGCGGCGATGACCGTCCCGCTGCTCCTGCTGGCCGCCGCCCTCGTGCTGGTCCTGGCCAACGGGTTCTTCGTCGCAGCCGAGTTCGGACTGGTCACGGTCGAGAAGCCCGAGGCCGAACGCGCCGCCGAGGCCGGCGACCGGCGCGCACGCTCCGTGGTACGCGCCCTGCGGGAACTGTCCTTCCAGCTCTCGGGCAGCCAGCTGGGCATCACGCTGACCTCGCTCGTCGTCGGCATGCTTGCCGAACCCGCGCTGGACCGGCTGCTGTCCGTGCCGCTGGAGGCCGCCGGCCTGCCCGAGGGCGCCGTCGCCGGCATCGCCGTGGTCGTCGGGATGTTCCTCGCCTCCGCCGTGCAGATGGTCATCGGCGAACTCGTGCCCAAGAACTGGGCCGTCTCCCGCCCGCTGGCCGTGGCCCGCCGGGTCGCCGGACCGCAGCGCCGGTTCAGCCACTTCTTCCGGCCGGTCATCCGGGGCCTCAACTCCACGGCCAACCGGCTGGTGCGGCTGCTCGGCGTGGAGCCCGCCGACGAACTTGCCTCCGCCCGCACCCCCGGCGAACTGGTCTCCCTCGCCCGCCACTCCGCGCGCGCCGGCGCCATCGAGCAGGACACCGCCGACCTGTTCGTGCGCACCCTGTCCCTGGGCGGCCTGACCGCCCAGCACGTGATGACCCCGCGGGTGCGGGTCAGCGCCCTGCAGGCCGCCGCGACCGCCGCGGACGTCCTCAACCTCACCCGGGCCACCGGCCTGTCCCGCTTCCCCGTCTACCGTGAGCGGCTCGACGACATCGTCGGCATGGTCCACCTCAAGGCCGCGCTCGCCGTCCCCGCCGCCGAGCGGCTGCGCACACCCGCTGCGCGCATCGCCGTGCCCGCCCTGCACGTGCCCGAGTCGCTGCCCGTCCAGCCGTTGCTGGAACGGCTGCGCAGCGAACAGCCGATAGCCGTCGTCGTCGATGAGTACGGCGGCACCGCGGGAGTGGTCACCCTCGAGGACATCGTCGAGGAACTCGTCGGCGAGGTCCGCGACGAACACGACCCCGACGACCTGCCGCCCGAACTGGCCCCCGCCGCGCCCGAGTCCGACGGCCGGCCCGCCTGGGAGGCCGACGGCAGCTGCCGCCTGGACATCCTGCGCCGCGTCGGGCTGACCGCCCCCGACGGCCCCTACGAGACGGTCGCCGGACTCGTCGCCGACCTGCTGGGACGCATCCCCGAAACAGCCGACACCGTGACACTGCCGGGCGAGAGC
>DASSBO010000247.1:0-7342 GCA_035698655.1 Streptomyces sp. | reverse complement strand
TTCCGTAGACAGACGGGGAAAGGTGCAGCAGCCGCACCTATCGCTGACGGCCGCTTACGAATTGCTGGAGGAGTTCGGCCACGGAGGCAACGGCAGTGTCCTGCGCGGAAGCGGTGACCTCTCCCTCACCTGGCGGGGAATTCGTCAAGTGCGACGTGCTTTGCGCGGCGGGCGCCCGCCAAGTCACCGACGTGCCGAACTCACGACGGCTTAGCCAGTCGCCCGGCTTCACCGCCTGGGTCGACCGTCAGACGGGGACGACGGGCACCGTGTCTTCCAGCCCGTTGTCCCAATGCGGCGCCGGCCACCCGGTGGAGGGTGTCGACACCAGCGATCGCGCGCTGCTCCAACTCACCGACCTCCGCGACGACGGCCGCATCCTCGACCGCCCCTCGCTCACGGTCGAGCCCGCAATCTATCGGGGCAAGCCGGTCATCTTCCTTCACGTCACCGCGAGTACGACGCCTCCGGTCCGGTTCGAGGGCGTTGCCTGGGTCCGGCCCGGGCCCACCACACGCAGGGCCGGGCGAGAGGACGAGCGGGTGCTTTACAGGTGCTCTACGTCGGGTTCCCTTGCCGTCCGCGTGGCGCGCGGGCGACAATCGCCTGCATGATCGAGTCCTCCGGTGGCTCCTCCACCTTCCGTGACTTGTCCGCCTTCGTCGCCTGCCCCCGCGTCAACGCCCTTGCCCTGTCTGTCGATGGCACTCGTCTCGTCGCCGCCGTGCAGTCGCTGTCCGGAGACGGGACGCGGTTCGTGTCCGGTCTGTGGGAGATCGATCCGACCGGTGAGCGCGACGCGCTGCGGCTGACGCGGTCCGACAAGGGTGAGTCGGGGCCGGTGTTCGGTCCGGACGGGACGCTGTACTTTTTGTCCGGCCGTGCCGCTGCGGACGACGCCGGCGACGAGGACGAGGGGGCCGCGCTGTGGGCGCTGCCGCCGCGCGGGGAGGCAAGCGTGGTAGCCCGGCACCCAGGCGGGATCGCCGCGGTCACCGTCGCCCGGGACTCCGGCGCCCTGTGCCACACCGCGGGGCTGCTGCCGGGCGCCGCCGATGCCGAGGCGCACGGCAAGCTGCGCGCTGCGCGAAAGGACGCGAAGGTCACCGCGACCTTGTATGAGGCGGGGCCGACCCGCGCCTGGGACCACGACCTCGGCCCAGCGGAGCCGCACACCTTCGTCCGTGCCGACCGCGACGCGGAGCCGGTCGTCGCGGGTGGGCAGGGGATCGGACTGGAGAATCCGGGGGACGCGGCGTTGTCGCCGGACGGCACACAGGTCGCCTACCGCCGGTTCATGCCCGGGCGGGTCCCGGACGAGCATCGCATCGCCGTGGTGGTGGCCGACGCGGTCAGCGGAGAGGAGCTCCATGTCATCGGTGATCAGGAGCACCTCTACGAGGGGCCGCGGTTCACCCACGACGGCTCGGCCGTCGTGTGCTGCCGGATGAGCTACCCGACGTACGACGAGCCCGGGGACGTGACTCTCGTCCGCATCGACCTGGCCGACGGTGCGGTGCAGGACCTGCTGCCCGAGTTCGACAACTGGCCTGGCGGTGTGGCCTGTTCACCGGTGGACGACACGCTCTTCTTCACGTCCGACGAACAGGGGCACGCGCCCGTCCACAGGCGTGACCCGGACGGTCGTGTCACCCGTCTCACCGCGTCGGGTGCGTACGGCTCGCTGACGGTGTCCCCCGACGGGCGGACGCTCTACGCCCTGCGCCAAGCGGTCGACGCGCCGCCGACGCCCGTGCGGATCGACGCCGGCGTCGCCCACCAGACCCCTGCCGAGCTGCCCGCCCCGGGTGGCGTCGGCGAGCTGCCCGGCACGCTCACCGAGGTGCACGCGGAGGCGGACGACGGGTTCGTGCTGCGCGGCTGGCTCGTGCTGCCAGATGGCGCCTCCGCCCAGCGGCCGGCTCCGCTGCTCGTCGCCGTCCACGGCGGACCGCAAGGCAGCTGGAACGGCTGGACCTGGCGATGGAACCCGTGGCCGTTCGCCGCACGCGGCTACGCGGTGCTGCTGCCGGATCCGGCCCTGTCGACCGGCTACGGGCAGATCAACCACCGGCGCGGCTGGGGGCAGTGGGGCGGGCGCCCCTACACGGATGTGATCGCGCTGACCGACGCGACCGAAGCCCGCAAGGACATCGATGCCTCACGTACCGCGCTCGCCGGCGGCTCGTACGGCGGATACATGGCGAACCGGGTCGCCACCAGCACGGACCGCTTCAAGGCGATCGTCAGCCATGCAGGTCTATGGGACCTGGGAATGTTTCAGGGCGACACCGATGCGCCCTGGTACTTCCAGCGGATCTTCGGCGACCCGCTGACCCGCCCCAAGCGCTACGAGGCCGACTCGCCGCACCTGGACGTCGCCAGGATCCGCACCCCGATGCTGGTCATCCACGGCGCGAAGGACTACCGCGTGCCCGTCGGCCAGGGCGCCACCCTCTTCCAGGAACTGCAGCGGCACCAAGTCCCCGCGAAGTACCTCTACTTCCCGGACGAGAACCACTGGATCCTCAAGCCGAACCACACACGCCTGTGGTACGAGACGTTCCTCAACTTCCTCGACCACCACGTCCTCGGCACCGAATGGCAGCAGCCCGGCCTACTCTGACCGGCGGCCGGCACCGAACCGAGCAGAACACCGCCTGCACCGCCACCGTTTGCGGATCAGGCAGATTTGGAGGCCGGCTGGAGGATGGCGACGCACTCCATGTGGTGGGTCATCGGGAACAGGTCGAACGCGCGGAGGAAGTGGGGGACGTAGCCCGCGTCGCGGAAGTAGGCCAGGTCGCGGGCCAGGGCCGCCGGGTCGCAGGCGACGTAGGCGATGCGGCGCGGGCCGAGGGCGGCCAGTCGGCGGACGGTCTGTTTGCCGGCGCCCGCGCGGGGCGGGTCGAGGACCACCAGGTCGGCCTCGGTGATGCCGGTGCGCGGCAGGACCGACTCGACCTTGCCCTTCTCGACCCGGACCCGGGGGAAGGCGGCCAGGTTGTGGCGGGCGTCCTCGACGGCCTGCCGGTCGGACTCGATGCCCAGCACGGCGCCCTTCTCGCCGACCCGGTCGGCCAGCGCGCCCGCGAACAGGCCGACGCCGCAGTACAGGTCCAGCGCGGTCTCGCCCTTGCGCGGGGTGAGGCCGCGCATCACCGTGTCGACGAGGAGTTCGGCGGCCTGCGGGTGGACCTGCCAGAAGCCGCCGGCCGAGACGCGCCAGGTGTGGTCGTCGGCGCGCTCGCGCAGGTAGGGGCGGCCGTGCACGCGGTGGACGGCCTTGTCCTTCTCCCCCACCCGCAACACCGAGACGGGCCGGTCGAGTTCGACGATCGGGAGCCGGCCGCCCGGGCGCGGGGTGAGCACGACCTGCCGGTCCTGGGAGCCGGTGGCCGCGGCCGCGTCGACCGAGGCGATCTGCGGCCAGGTCCGCTGCTCGACGCCGAGTTCGCGCACGCCGGGCGCGGCGATCAGGCACCGGTCGACGGCCTCGACCTCGTGTGAGCGGTGCCGGCGCAGCCCGGCCCGGCCCTCGTCGTCGATCGCGTACTGGACGCGGGTGCGCCAGCCGGGCACCTCGCCGGCCGGGACCTTGTCGCCGGGGGCGGGTTCGACGGTGCCGTCCCAGTGCACGTCGTCCGGGGTGAGGCCGGCCAGCCGCTGCAGCTGCTCGGTCAGCACCTCGGCCTTCATCCGGCGCTGCGCGCCCGGTTTGGCGTGCTGCCAGTCGCAGCCGCCGCAGCGCCCGGGTCCGGCGTACGGGCACGGCGCGGGGATGCGGTCCTTGGACGCGTCCAGGATCTCCACGGCGTCGGCGCGCAGGAAACGGGCGCCGACGTGGCCCTCGGTGACCCGGGCGCGGACCCGCTCGCCGGGCAGCGTGTGCCGCACGAAGAGCACCTGTCCCTCATCGGTGCGGGCGACGCAGTGGCCGCCGTGTGCGACGGGGCCGACCTCGACCTCGTATACCTCGCCGACCAGCGTGGCGTCCGGGCCGTCGGTGCGGTCGGTGCGGGACTCGGGCATGAGGGGGTGACTCCTGTGGACGGCTGGGAAAGGCGCGACCGTCCAGTCTACCGGCCGTTGCGCTGCTTCTGCCGCGGCACCGGACCGCGGCGCACGGACCCGGGCGCGGACCATTCGGCGCGCCGCTTGGCGCGCTGCTTCGCCGCCTCGGAGGACTCCAGCTGCCACGGCACGGAGGTGACCATGACGCCGGGCGTGAACAGCAGCCGGCCCTTCAGCCGCAGGGCGCTCTGGTTGTGCAGCAGCTGCTCGTACCAGTGGCCGACGACGTACTCGGGGATGTAGACGCTGACCACGTCGCGGGGGTTCTCGGTGCGCAGCCGCTTCACGTAGTCGATGATCGGCCGCGTCACCTCCCGGTAGGGGGATTCCAGGATCTTCAGCGGCACCTCGATGCCGCGCGCGTCCCACTCCTCGCGCAGCTTCTTCGTCTCCGACTCCTCGACGCTGATGCTGACGGCCTCCAGGCTGTCCGATCGCAACAGCCGCGCGTAGGCGAGGGCGCGCAGGGTCGGCTTGTGGATCTGCGAGACCAGCACGATGGCGTGCACGCGGGAGGGGCGTGCCGTCTCCTCCGGGACGTCCTCCGGGGAGAGCTCCTCGGAGACCAGGTCGTAGTGGCGGCGGATCGCGGTCATCACGCCGTAGAAGACGGCCATGCCGACGACGGAGACCCACGCGCCGTGCGAGAACTTCGTCAGCAGGACGACGATGAGCACCACGCCGGTCAGGAAGGCGCCGAAGGAGTTGATCGCGCGGGAGCGGATCATCCGGCGGCGTTCCTTGGCGTCGCGTTCGTCCGTCAGCAGGCGGTTCCAGTGCCGGACCATGCCGATCTGGCTGAGCGTGAAGGAGACGAACACGCCGACGATGTAGAGCTGGATGAGCTTCGTGGACTCGGCGCCGTAGACGACGACGAGGACCGCGGCGGCGCCGGCGACGAGCACGATGCCGTTGGAGAAGGTGAGACGGTCGCCGCGGGTGTGCAGCTGACGGGGCAGGTAGCGGTCCTGGGCGAGGATCGAGCCGAGCAGCGGGAAGCCGTTGTAGGCGGTGTTCGCGGCGAGGAAGAGCACCAGCGCGGTGACGGCCGCCAGATAGACGAACGGCAGCGAGCCGCTGCCGAAGACGGCGGCGGCGATCTGGGTGATCACCGGATCCTGCGTGTAGCCGGCCCCGGCGGGGTGGCCGTCGATGAGGATCTGGGTCGCCGGGTTCTCCGCCATCTTCACACCCGTCGCCATCGCCAGGCCCACGATGCCGCAGAACATGGACACGGCGATGATGCCCATCAGGGCGAGGGTGTTGGCGGCGTTCTTCGACTTGGGCTTGCGGAAGGCGGGGACGCCGTTGCTGATCGCCTCGACGCCGGTGAGCGCCGCACAGCCCGAGGAGAAGGCGCGCAGCAGCAGGAAGAACAGCGCGAACCCGGCGAGTCCGCCGGGGTGCTCGGTGTGCACGGTGTAGTCGGCGGTCGGCGCCTGCAGGTCGTCGCCGAGCACCGTCCCGCGGAAGAGGCCCCACAGGATCAGGCCGAAGACGCCGATGACGAAGGCGTAGGTGGGGACGGCGAAGAGCGTGCCCGACTCTCTGACCCCACGGAGGTTCATCAGCGTCAGCAGGAGGATGACGGTCAGCGCCGAGGCGGTCTTGTGTTCGGCGATGAAGGGGACCGCGGAGCCGAGGTTCTCCACGCCGGAGGAGATGGAGACCGCGACGGTCAGGACGTAGTCCACCAGCAGCGCACTGGCCACGGTCAGACCGGCCCGCGGACCCAGGTTGGTCGTCGCGACCTCGTAGTCGCCGCCCCCGGAGGGGTAGGCGCGCACGTTCTGCCGGTAGGAGGCGACGACGGTGAACATCAGCACGACGACGCCGACGGCGATGAGCGGGCTGAAGTGGTAGGCGGTGACCCCGGCGATCGACAGCACGATCAGGACCTCGCCCGGCGCGTACGCGACCGACGACAGCGGGTCCGAGGCGAAGACGGGCAGCGCGACGCGCTTCGGCAGCAGCGTCTCCCCCAGTCGGTCGCTGCGCAGCGCGCGGCCGATGAGGATCCGTTTCGGAAGATCGGTCATCTTGGGCACGGGGAGGATCGTATGCCCCGGCGCATGCGATGCTGATACCGCCCGCAGTACGGGATGAGAGGGACGGGCGTGCACATTGTGATCATGGGCTGCGGCCGGGTGGGAGCCCAGCTTGCGCAGAGCCTGGAACAGCAGGGCCACACGGTCGCCGTGGTGGACCGGGACCCGACGGCGTTCCGCCGCCTGGGCACCGGGTTCGGCGGCCGCCGGGTGACCGGCATCGGCTTCGACCAGGACACGCTCAAAGAGGCCGGCATCGAGGAGGCGGGTGCCTTCGCGGCGGTGAGCAGCGGCGACAACTCCAACATCATCTCGGCGCGGGTGGCGCGGGAGAACTTCGGCGTGGAGAACGTCGCGGCCCGCATCTACGACCCGCGGCGCGCCGAGGTCTACCAGCGGCTGGGCATCCCCACGGTCGCCACCGTCCGCTGGACGGCCGACCAGATGCTGCGGCGCCTGCTGCCGTCGGGCGCCCAGGCGCTGTGGCGGGATCCGACCGGCGGCGTCCAGCTCGCCGAGGTGCACACCTCACCCGCCTGGGTGGGATCACGGGTCAGCCGGCTGCAGGAGGAGACCGGGGCGCGGGTGGCGTTTCTCACGCGGATGGGCGAGCCGATGCTGCCCACGTCCGACACCGTGCTGCAGGAGGGCGACCTGGTGCATGTGATGATGCGCCGCGACGAGGTCGCGCGGGTCGAGCAGGCCTTCGCGAACGGTCCCGAGGAGGCTGCGCAGCGATGAGGGTCGCGATTGCCGGCGCGGGCGCCGTGGGGCGCTCCATCGCGGGCGAACTGCTGGAGAACGGGCATCAGGTGCTGCTGATCGACAAGCAGCCGACCGCCATCTCCGTGGAGCGGGTGCCGCAGGCCGAGTGGCTGCTGGCCGACGCGTGCGAGATCACGTCGCTGGACGAGGCGGCGCTGGAGCGCTGCCAGGTCGTCATCGCCTCGACGGGCGACGACAAGGTGAACCTCGTCGTCTCGCTGCTGGCGAAGACGGAGTACGGCGTGCCGCGGGTCGTCTCCCGGGTCAACAACCCGAAGAACGAGTGGCTGTTCAACGAGTCGTGGGGGGTCGACGTGGCCGTCTCGACGCCGCGGCTGATGTCGGCGCTGGTCGAGGAGGCCGTGAGCGTCGGCGACCTGGTACGGCTGCTGCGCTTCAGCCACGGTGACGCCAACCTCGTCGAGCTGACCCTGCCGGCCGACTCCTCGGTCGCG
>DASSBO010000246.1:0-4617 GCA_035698655.1 Streptomyces sp. | reverse complement strand
GGTCACCTCGGTGACGAGCACCCCGTTGGGCTCGCCGCTGAAGACCTGATCCCGGCTGCGGTACATCTCGTCCCAATGGCTTTCGGTCATGGTGACCACCTCCGCCACCGAACGTCGCCCCCGCACGGCCGCACCGGCAAGTTTCTTTGCGGAAACCGCAAACGCCGTGCGAGCGGTCCTGCCGCGGGGGCCGCTCCAAAAACCGGTTGGCGGGCTACAGGGCCGTTGCTAGTCTTCCGGAGGCCGTGCCGGAGAACGAGGAGGTGGTACCCGTGAACGCAGTATCGACATGGGTGCTCCCCTTGGGAGTCACGGTCGGACGATAGGTCGTCGTCCGGGAGCGCCGGTCCACGAGCACTCCCGAAAGGCACGACCATGCGATTCACTTCCGAACAGCAGCTCGACGACGGCGTCGTGGAGCGGACGTTCACCCTCGGCGAGATCCCCGGCATCCTGTGGACGCCCGCATCCGCGTCCCCGTCGGCACCGGTCCCGCTGATCCTGCTCGGCCACCCCGGCGGGGTGCAGCGGATGTACCCGCGACTGGCGGGCCGGGCACGGCACTCGGCGGAGCGCGGCTTCGCCACGGCCACCATCGAACTCCCCGGCAGCGGCGACCGGCCCCGTTCCCCCGCCGCCGAGCAGGCACGCGCCGACCTGCGCCAGGCGATCCAGGCCGGCGAGCGGCCGGCCGAGGAGGTCGTCGAACGGCTCATCCTCCCGCTGGTCGACACGGCGGTCCCGGAGTGGCAGGCCACCCTGGACGCCCTCCTCTCGCTGCCCGAGATCGGCGGGCCGGTCGGGTACTCGGGCGGCGTGCTCGCCATCGGCATCCGGCTGGCTGTCGTCGAGCCGCGCATCGTGGCCGCCGGGTTCTTCGCCGGGAGCTACGTGCCGCGCGTCATGTTCGACGAGGCGCGGCAGATCACCGTTCCGCTGCACGTCCTGCTGCAGTGGGACGACGAAGGCAACGACCGGCAGCTGGCCCTGGACCTGTTCGACGCCTTCGGCTCGAAGGAGAAGACGCTGCTCGCCAACATGGGCGGGCACACGGGCGTCCCGCAGTCCGCCGGGGAGGACGCGGGCCGGTTCTTCGAGCGGCACCTGCGGTGAGGGCGTGCCGTCGGGTCGGCGGCGGACGGTGGACGCCGTCGGCCTGACGGCCGCCTCGCGGCGGAGCGGGCGCTGGCCCGGAGCCTCAGAGGCCGAACAACGTCGCCGCGTTGTCGTGGCACACGGCGCGCAGCCAGTCCTGCCCGAGGTCCAGCCGTTCCAGGGCGTGGAGCTGGTGCACGTACGGATAGGGAATGTTGGGGAAGTCGGAGCCGAGCAGGATGCGGTCGCCGAGGGCGGTGAGCCGTGGCAGGGCGCGCTGCGGGAACGGCATGAAGCGCTCGGTGAAGTCGGTGAACGTCATCGTGGTGTCCAGGCGCACCTCGTCGTACCGGTCGGCGAGGTCGAGGAACTCGTCGTATTCGGGCATGCCCATGTGCGCGACGATCAGCCGCAGTTTCGGGTGCCGGGCCAGGAGGCGTGCGATGGGCTCGGGGCCGGTGTACGTGCCCGGCGCGGGCCCGGAGCCGCAGTGCATCACCACGGGGATGCGGGCCTCGGCCAGCAGCCCCCACGCCTGCTGCAGACGCTCGTCGGTCGGGTCGTACTCCCCCACCTGTACGTGCGCCTTGAACACGCGCGCCCCGGCTTCGACGGCCTCGCGGACGTAGGCCTCGACGTCCGGCTCGGGGTAGAGGGTGGCGGTGTGCAGGCAGTCGGGGGTGCGGCGGGCGAAGTCGGCGGCCCACCGGTTGAGCCACCGGGCCATGCCGGGCTTGTGCGGGTAGAGCATCGCGGTGAAGGCGCGCACCCCGAAGTCCCGCAGCAGAGCGGTCCGCTCGGCTTCCCGCTTCCGGTACGTGATCGGCCAGGTCAGCCCACCGATCAGCGACCCGGCGGCGTCGAAGTAGTCCCAGACCTTGTGCAGGACGCGCTCGGGCATGAAGTGCGTGTGGACGTCGATGAGCCCGGGCAGCCCAAGCCCGCCCCAGAACCACCGAACCTCCTCGGCCTCCCCACCCACGTCCACGCGGTGCGAACTCACCTGATTACCGCCTCTCTCGAACGACCGGCGGCTGCCACTATGCCGGGACGTGTCGGGCGCGCCCGTCGCGCCCCCGGCCTTCCGCGGCGCCATGGCCGTGCCCTTGCGGCCACCTCCGCGGCCGAGGGTCGCACCGCGGGCCTCAGGGGCAAGTGTCTTTGCGGAAGCCGCAAAGCGCTGCGCACAGTGGGACGTATGAGCGAGGACGTCGACGCCGTACTGGCCGCCGTAGGGCCACGCCTGCGCGAACTGCGACGGCGCCACGGGGCCACCTTGGCATCCGTGGCGGAGACGACCGGCATCCCGGTGAGCACCCTGTCGCGGCTGGAGTCGGGGCAGCGGAAGCCGGGGCTGGAACTCCTGCTGCCGCTGGCCAAGGCGTACGGGACGCCGCTCGACGAACTCGTCGGCGCCCCGGCCGGGCTCGACCCCCGGGTGCGCCCACGGCCCTTCACCCGCAACGGCATGACCGTCATGCCGTTGAGCAGCGCGCCCGGCGGCCTCCAGGCGTTCAAACAGATTCTCCCGGCCGGGCTGACGGCCGGCAGGGAGCCCGATCCACGCTCACACGAGGGCTACCACTGGCTGTACGTCCTGACCGGGCGGTTGCGCCTGGTGCTCGGCGACCAGGACCTGCACCTCGCAGCGGGCGAGGTTGCCGAGTTCGACACCCACCTCCCCCACTGGTTCGGCAACGCCGACGAGCGGCCGGTGGAGTTCCTGAGCATCCTCGGCCCCCAGGGCGAACGCGTCCATATCAAGGCCCGCTACCGGCCGACCGGCCCCGAGGGGCCGCCACGATGATCGCCATCGCGAAGCAGAGCACGCACGGGGAGACCGCGCCTCCGCCGGCCGCACGGCGGCACCGACGGCCCGGCGCCATCAGCGTCACTCCTGCCGGCGCCGCCGCCCGGCCGGCGACAGCAGCACCAACAGGAAGCCGACCGCGCCCACCCCCCAGATCACGGCCGAACGCCGGTTGCGCCACAGCTGCTCCCACATGGTCTCGACCCGCAGGTGCACGGGCGCAACGTCGTTCGACCGGTCCAGGTCGTGCGGCGAACGGTCACCGCGGTCGACGACGGCCACTATCCGGCCTTCCGCGCCCGGAACCGCCCTGTCGATCCGCAAGGTGAACCGCGCGTAGTGCCCCGGGCAGCTCACGTGGCGCCTGTCCCCGTCGACCACGCACACGACGTCCCCACCGTCGTCCGGCGTCCCTACGACGTGCGTGCCCTGCGGGGCCGTGAACCGCATGTACCACGGGTAGGTGTTCTCTTCGGTGATCTCCCCGAAGGGGCCGCGGTCGCGGATCTCGACGTCGAAGGACACCGTCTGGCCGACTATGCCCCGGACGGTGACCGGCCGCGCCTGCAGGTCCACGTGCCCGGCGAGCGTCACCTGCGCGTGGCTGTGCCGGCCGAACCGGCCCCCGGGGCCCGTCGCGTCGACGGGGACGAGCGGCGCGCCGGTCCCCGCCCGGTCGCCGGGCATCCGCGGGGAAGTGGTCCCGCCGCCTTCGCCGCTCCCACCGCTTCCGCCGCTCCCGTGCAGGCCGAACACCGTGGCCCGGATCCGGCTGAACATCCGCTTCTTCGAGGCGGTGATCCCTGCGGGGCGCAGTTCAACCGTCTCGCCGGGCCGCAGCACACGGGTGAACGTGCAGCGCATGTGCGCACCGGAGGCGTCGTAGCGGCAGTTGCGGTGCCGCGGTGCGAGGGTGCCGGGCGGCGAGCGGAGGTCGATGCCGAACCCGGCGGTCGCGGCGCCATCCCCCTCGTTGCGCACCAGAAGCCGCACAGGCAGCCGGGCACCCGCCGAGGCGCCGGTGAAGTCCTCGACGAAGCGCATCGTGAGCTTGGGATGCCCGCCGCCGACGTCCTCCGCCGTCGCCACCGGCGCGGCCGCGCCGAGCAGCGCGACGACGCCCACGACCGCCGCCACACCCTGTCTCGCCCACCCCACGCCCTCACCACCTCCGCCCACATGCCCTCGACGAGAAGGACGACGGACGGCCGCCCACGGTTCGCCGCCCGACGGCGAGCCGCCGTTCGCCCCGCGGCGTCCGGCGCACGCCGCGCACACCCGTCTCCGGCCCGGAAGGCTGCGCGCCGGTCTCCGGTGCCAAGACCGGCCGGGCGCAGTCACGCGAGCGTTGGCCACCGGTCGGCGGCCCACTCAAGCCATCCTGACCATCCAGGAGGCGGGCCCCCTACCTCACATCCATGAAGTTCCGTGGCGTCAGGCTCCTCGAACAGCGTCCTCCAGTGCACGAGGTCCGTCTCACTCATCACGAAGGTCTGATCAGGGGTGGTCGACTGGCGACGGCCGATCCGAGCACGTTGAGTCTCGTGGTCCACCGGCACGTACAAGAGTTGGCAGGAGCCGCCCACAGACATCACCAACCAGCGGATCGCAGACCTCTCGTCACGAGACCAACATCCGAAATCCAGGACCACGTTCGTTCCAAGCTTCAGCGCCTCCAGACCCAGCCAGAGCAGCCGTCCTTCCAGCACATC
>DASSBO010000245.1:0-13239 GCA_035698655.1 Streptomyces sp. | reverse complement strand
CAGGTCCGAGTAGCCGGTCGTGGCCATCGCGCGGCGCAGCGCGCCGAAGAAGTTCATCGAACCGTCCGGCGTGTGGGACGGGCCGAGCAGCACCTCCTCCGTGCTGCCGACCGTGCCCAGGTGCATGCGCTTGCCGCGCGGCACGTCCTCGTGGACGGCCTCCATGCCCCAGTGGTGGCCGCGGCCGGGCGCGTCGGTGGCGCGGGCCAGCGGCGAGCCCATCATGACGGCGTCCGCGCCGCAGGCGATGGCCTTGGGCAGGTCGCCGGACCAGCCGACGCCGCCGTCGGCGATGACGTGCACGTAGCGGCCGCCGGACTCGTCGAGGTAGTCGCGCCGGGCGGCGGCGACGTCCGCGACGGCCGTGGCCATCGGCACCTGGATGCCCAGCACGTTGCGCGTGGTGTGCGCGGCGCCGCCGCCGAAGCCGACCAGGACGCCGGCCGCGCCGGTACGCATCAGGTGCAGGGCGGCGGTGTAGGTGGCGCAGCCGCCGACGATGACGGGCACGTCCAGCTCGTAGATGAACTGCTTGAGGTTCAGCGGCTCGGCCCGCCCGGAGACGTGCTCGGCGGAGACGGTGGTGCCGCGGATGACGAACAGGGCGACGCCGGCGTCGACGACGGCCTTGGAGAACTGCGCGGTGCGCTGCGGGGAGAGCGCGGCGGCGGTGACGACGCCGGCGTCCCGCACCTCCTTGATGCGGCGGCCGATCAGTTCCTCCTTGATCGGCTCGTCGTAGATCTCCTGCATGCGGCGGTTCGCGCGGGACTCGTCCAGCTCGGCGATCTCGGCGAGCAGCGGCTCGGGGTCCTCGTAACGCGTCCACAGGCCTTCGAGGTTGAGGACGCCGACGCCGCCGAGTTCGCCGATGCGGATGGCGGTCTGCGGCGAGACCACGGAGTCCATGGGGGCGGCGAGGAACGGCAGCTCGAAGCGGTAGGCGTCGATCTGCCAGGCGATCGAGACCTCCTTCGGGTCACGGGTGCGCCGGCTCGGCACGACGGCGATGTCGTCGAAGGCGTACGCCTTGCGGCCGCGCTTGCCGCGCCCGATCTCGATCTCAGTCACGTCTGAATGCCCTTCTGTGCGGTGCGGACCCAGTATCCCCGACATGCCGGAACCCGTGGCCGGGCGGGCCACGGGTTCACGGACACGCAGGTCAACGCCGTGAGTAGTTGGGGGCCTCGGTGGTCATCTGGATGTCGTGCGGGTGGCTCTCCTTGAGGCCCGCGGCGGTGATCCGCACGAAGCGGCCGTTCTCCTGCATCTGCGGCACGGTGCGGCCGCCGACGTAGAACATGGACTGCTTCAGGCCGCCGACCAGCTGGTGCACGACGGCGCCGAGCGGGCCACGGTAGGGCACCTGGCCCTCGACGCCCTCGGGGATGAGCTTGTCGTCCGCGCCGACGCCCTCCTGGAAGTAGCGGTCCTTGGAGAACGACTTGGTCTCGCCGCGGGACTGCATCGCGCCGAGCGAGCCCATGCCCCGGTAGGACTTGAACTGCTTGCCGTTGATGAACAGCAGCTCGCCGGGCGACTCCTCGCAGCCGGCCAGCAGGCTGCCCAGCATCACGGTGTCGGCGCCGGCGACCAGGGCCTTGGCGATGTCGCCGCTGTACTGCAGGCCGCCGTCGCCGATGACGGGGACGCCGGCCTCCTTGCAGGCCAGCGCCGCCTCGTAGATGGCGGTCACCTGCGGGACGCCGATGCCGGCGACGACGCGGGTGGTGCAGATGGAGCCGGGGCCGACGCCGACCTTGACGCCGTCCGCGCCGGCGTCGACGAGCGACTTGGCGCCCTCGCGGGTGGCGATGTTGCCGCCGACGACGTCGACGGACGTGTTGGACTTGATCTTGGAGACCATGTCGGCGACGAGCCGGGAGTGGCCGTGGGCGGTGTCGACGACGATGAAGTCGGCACCGGCCTCGACGAGCGCCTGCGCCCGGTCGTAGGAGTCGCCGGCGACGCCGACGGCGGCGCCGACCAGCAGCCGGCCCTCGGCGTCCTTGGAGGCGTTCGGGTACTGCTCGGCCTTGACGAAGTCCTTGACGGTGATGAGGCCCTTGAGCACGCCCTCGCCGTCGACCAGCGGCAGCTTCTCGATCTTGTGCCGCCGCAGCAGCTCCATGGCGTCGGTGCGCGAGATGCCGACGGTGCCGGTGACCAGCGGCATCGGGGTCATCACCTCGCGGACCTGACGGTCGCGGTCCAGCTCGAAGGCCATGTCGCGGTTGGTGACGATGCCCAGCAGCCGGCCGTCGGCGTCGGTGACGGGGACGCCGCTGATGCGGAAGCGTCCGCACAGCTCGTCGGCCTCACGCAGCGTGGCGTCGGGGCGGATGGTGATCGGGTCGGTGACCATGCCGGACTCGGACCGCTTGACCCGGTCGACCTGGAGCGCCTGGTCCTCGACGGACAGGTTGCGGTGCAGCACGCCGACACCGCCCTGCCGGGCCATCGCGATGGCCATGCGGGCCTCGGTGACCTTGTCCATGGCGGCCGACAGCAGCGGCACGTTCACGCGGACGTTGCGCGAGACGCGGGACGAGGTATCGATGTCCTGGGGAGCCATGTCCGACTCGCCGGGGAGCAGTAGAACGTCGTCGTATGTCAGCCCGAGCGTGGCGAATTTGGCGGGCATTCCGTCGACGTGGTCCGTCATGACACCTTCCCAATGCTTGCGCGGCGCGGATGTCCATGGTAGCGGTCCGGGAACAGTGCTCGGACCTACTGTTCGGCCAGGGCGCGCAACCTGCTCAGCGCCCGGTGCTGGGCCACCCGGACGGCTCCGGGCGACATGCCGAGCATCTGGCCGGTCTCCTCCGCGGAGAGGCCGACGGCGACCCGCAGCAGGACGAGCTCCCGCTGGTGTTCGGGCAGGTTGGCGAGGAGCTTGCGGGCCCATTCGGCGTCGCTGCTCAGCAGCGCGCGTTCCTCCGGGCCGAGCGAGTCGTCCGGGCGCTCGGGCATCTCGTCGGACGGGACGGGGGCGCCGTGCCCACGCATGGCTGCCCGCTGCAGGTCGGCGACCTTGTGCTGGGCGATGGCGACGACGAACGCCTCGAAGGGTTTGCCGGTGTCCCGGTAGCGGGGCAGCGCGCACAGGACGGCGAGGCACACCTCCTGCGCCAGGTCGTCGACGAAGTGCCGGGCGTCGCCGGGCAGCCGGGTCAGCCTGGTGCGGCAGTAGCGCAGGGCGAGCGGATGCACGCGCGCGAGCAGGTCGTGCCGTGCCTGCTCGTCTCCCTCGACCGCGCGGCGGACGAGGGCGCCGACCGGCGGGTGCTCGTCGTCGCGCATCGGTCCATGGTGCACCGGGCCCGTGCGGTCCTGCGCACCACGTCCCCCGTTGTGCGCCGAAGCGTTATGAGCAAGCGCCCTGGTGGTCATCTCCCGCGCCCTCCCCTCACGCCCGGCCGGCCGGTTCCCGAGGAACTCCATACCCTCAAGCATGCGGCACGCTCGCGGTAACCGGGACGGCCGGTGCCGCCCCGGCTCGCCGGCCCGCGGCGGTGTGGCCCGCCCGCAGCGCACGGCGGGCGGACGAACGCGCCGGTCAGGCCGGGATTCGCGCCGGCCGGGCCCCGCGGCGGTACGGGCCGTTCAGTGGCCCGTATCACCGGCAGTGCCTACCGGACCAGGCCCCAGCGGAAGCCGAGCGCGACGGCGTGGGCACGGTCCGAGGCGCCGAGCTTCTTGAAGAGCCTGCGGGCGTGCGTCTTGACGGTGTCCTCGGAGAGGAACAGCTCGCGGCCGATCTCGGCGTTGGAGCGGCCGTGGCTCATGCCCTCCAGGACCTGGATCTCCCGGGCGGTGAGGGTGGGGGCGGCGCCCATCTCCGCGGAGCGGAGCCGGCGCGGGGCCAATCGCCAGGTCGGGTCGGCCAGCGCCTGCGTGACGGTGGCCCGCAGTTCGGCGCGCGAGGCGTCCTTGTGCAGGTACCCGCGGGCTCCGGCGGCGACGGCCAGCGCCACGCCGTCCAGGTCCTCCGCCACGGTCAGCATGATGATGCGGGCGCCCGGGTCGGCGGACAGCAGCCGCCGCACGGTCTCCACACCTCCCAGGCCGGGCATCCGGACGTCCATCAGAATGAGGTCCGAGCGGTCGGCGCCCCAGCGCCGGAGCACCTCCTCGCCGTTCGCCGCCGTCGTCACGCGCTCGACGCCGGGCACGGTCGCCACGGCGCGGCGCAGCGCCTCCCGGGCGAGCGGGGAGTCGTCGCAAACCAGAACGGATGTCATGGCCGCCCTCCGCAACTGCTGCGCATCACCTTGAGCCTCCAGGCTGTTCCGAATCGTCTCCTGCACGATCGACGACGCCGAGCGGCGTTCCCGTCACCGGCCGTCGTCAATCGCTTTCGCCCGTTCAACGACGGTCACCCGAAAGAGTTACGGGCTCAGATGGCCGTCATCGACACTCTACGTGAGCGAGCGGACACAGATGGAGTCCTCGCAGTTCACCGCGCGCGTTATCCGCAGATGCACTGTTTGGTTGTCATTCCTTCCGTTTTGGGCACTCTGTGACTAGATTCAGCCGAGAGTCATATTTACTGATCAGTGATCTTCGGTCACCACTCGTCTCCGAGGGGAACGCACCATGGCAGATTTCTCCCGCCTTCCGGGCCCGAACGCCGACCTGTGGGACTGGCAGCTTCTGGCCGCATGCCGCGGCGTCGACAGTTCCCTCTTCTTCCACCCCGAGGGAGAACGCGGCGCGGCCCGCAGTGCGCGCGAGGCATCGGCGAAAGAGGTGTGCATGCGCTGCCCGGTACGGGCCGAGTGCGCGTCCCACGCGCTGACCGTGCGCGAGCCGTACGGCGTGTGGGGCGGGCTGACCGAGGACGAGCGCGAGGAACTGATGGGGCGGGCCCGGCACCGGCTGGTGAGCGCCCCCGGCGGCGGCTGAGACCGCACTGCGGAATGCGCTCGCGGCGCCTGGGCACCCCCGATAGCGTGCCCGTCATGCGTCTGTTGTCCGTGAACATCGCCAAGCCGCTCACCGTGGACTACACCAGCGCGGAGAACGGCGTCACCGGCATCGACAAGCGTCCCGCCGACGGGCCGGTCGCCGTGACCGCCCCCGGGCCGAAGGGCGTGGGCGGCAGCGGCCTGGCCGGCGACACCGTCGGCGACCTGCGGTACCACGGCGGCGAGCACCAGGCCGTCTACGCCTTCGCCCGCGAGGACCTGGACGGCTGGGAGCGCGAGCTGGGCAGCACCCTGCCCAACGGCGCCTTCGGCGAGAACCTCACCACCTCCGGGCTGGACGTCAACGGCGCACGTGTCGGCGAACGCTGGCGCGTCGGGTCCGGGGCCGTGCTGGAGGTGGGCTTCACCCGCATCCCGTGCCGCACCTTCGCCGGCTGGCTCGGGGAACGCCGCTGGATGAAACGCTTCACCCAGGCGGCGGCACCCGGCGCCTACCTGCGGGTGGTCACCCCGGGCGAGATCCAGGCCGGCGACCGCATCGAGATCGTGCACCGGCCCGGCCACGAGGTGTCGGTCTCCTTCCTCTTCCGCGCGCTCACCACCGAGCCCGCACTGCTGGAACGGGTCCTGGCCGCCGGGGACGCCCTGGCGCCGGAGGCGCGCGAGCGGGCACAGCGCCGCATCGCCCGGCGGTGAACCCGTCGCGGCGAGGCGGATAGCGTGCCGCCATGACCACTGCTTTGATCACCGGAGCGACCTCCGGGCTGGGCGCCGCCTTCGCGCGGCGCCTGGCCCGCGACGGCCACGACGTGGTGCTCGCCGCGCGCGACACCGAGCGGCTGCAGCACCAGGCCACCGAGGTGCACGACCAGCACGGCGTCGAGGCGTCCGTGCTCACCGCGGACCTGGCCACCGAGGAGGGCATCGCCGCCCTGGAGAAGCGCGTCGCCGACCCGGACCACCCCGTCGACCTGCTGGTCAACAACGCCGGGTTCGGCCAGAAGGGCCGCTTCCTCGAGGTCTCGACGGACGACGAGCTGACCATGCTGCGGGTGCACTGCGAGGCCGTCCTGCGCTCGACCAAGGCGGCCGCCGCGGCGATGCGGGAGCGCGGGCGCGGCGGGGTCGTCAACGTGGCGTCGGTCGCGGCGTTCGTGCCGCGCGGCACGTTCGGCGCGTCGAAGGCGTGGGTCGTGCAGTTCACCCAGGGGGCGGCCGCGGACCTGCGCGGCTCGGGCGTGCGGCTGATGGCGCTGTGCCCGGGCTTCGTGCGCACCGAGTTCCACGAGCGGGCCGGCATGGACACCGGCAGCATCCCGGGCTGGATGTGGCTGGACGCGCCGCGCGTCGTCGACGCGGCGCTGGCCGACCTGGCCCGCGGCCGGACGCTCTCGGTCCCCGACCCGCGGTACAAGGCCCTGACGGGCCTGGCGAAGCTGGCACCCAGGGGCCTGTTGTCCCGCACGACCGCCACGACCGGCCGCCGATACGGGCCCACATAGCCCATTCGCGGCGGCGCCTGCCCGGTTAGCCTGAACCTGTCGCCAGGTGTATCCGGGGAGGCGACATGACTTTCGTACAGATGATCGACTGCAAGACGAGCAGGTTCGCCGAGCTGGACCGGCTCATGGACACCTGGGTGGAGCAGACACAGGGCAAGCGGACCGCCACCCACTCGATGGTCGGCAAGGACCGCTCGGCACCCGACCACTACGTGGAGATCATCGAATTCCCCTCCTACGAAGAGGCGATGCGGAACTCGGAGCTTCCCGAGACCGAGAGCGTCTTCCAGGAGATGGTGGCGCTCTGCGACGGCATGCCCTCGTTCACCGACCTGGACGTGCTCCGCGACGAGCAGCTCAACAAGGCGACCGCGCGCCGGTTCTTCGAGGACATCGCCCTGGGGAACATCGGCCTGATCGACGAGCTGTTCGTCGGCGGCGACGGCTACACCGACCACGACATCTCCAAGACGTCCGCGGAGACCGGGCGCGACGTGTTGAAGCAGGACGTCACCGGCTGGCGCAAGGCCTTCGACTTCGGCTTCACCGTCGATAGGCAGGTGGCCGAGGACGACTGCGTGGTGACCCTGTGGACGTGGCGCGGCACGCACCACGGCGAGTTCATGGGGATCGCGCCCACCGGCCGCGAGGTCGCCATGACCGGGACGACGGTGATGCGCTTCCGGGACGGCCTGGTCGCCGAGGCCTGGTGGCACTACGACATCCCGCGGCTGCTGCGCGAGCTCAGCACGGACGCCGGCTGACCCCCGGCACGAGATGGCACGGCACGGGCGAGGCCCGGCGCCCCCGAAGGGGTGCCGGGCCTCGCCTCTGCGCGAACGGCCGAGCCGGGTGGCTCAGTGCGCGTGGCCGTGACCGCCGGCGGCCGGCGCCTCGTCCTCCTCGGCCGGCTTCTCGACGACCAGGGTCTCGGTCGTGAGCAGCAGCGACGCGATGGACGCGGCGTTCTCCAGCGCGGAGCGGGTGACCTTCACCGGGTCGATGACGCCGGCCTTGACCAGGTCGCCGTACTCGCCGGTCGCGGCGTTGAAGCCCTGGCCCTTGTCGAGCTCGGAGACCTTGGAGGTGATGACGTAGCCCTCCAGGCCCGCGTTCTCGGCGATCCAGCGCATCGGCTCGACGACCGCGCGGCGGACGACGGCGACACCGGTGGCCTCGTCGTCGGTCTTGCCGAGCGAGCCCTCCAGCACCTTCGCCGAGTGGACCAGCGCGGAGCCGCCGCCGGAGACGATGCCCTCCTCGACGGCCGCACGGGTCGCGGAGATCGCGTCCTCCAGGCGGTGCTTCTTCTCCTTGAGCTCGACCTCGGTGGCCGCGCCCACGCGGATCACGCACACGCCGCCGGCCAGCTTCGCGAGGCGCTCCTGCAGCTTCTCGCGGTCCCAGTCGGAGTCGGTCGTCTCGATCTCGGCCTTGATCTGGGCGACGCGCGCCTGCACGTCGTCCTTCTTGCCGGCGCCGTCGACGATGGTGGTGTCGTCCTTGGTGACGGTGACGCGGCGGGCGGAGCCCAGCACCTCGAGACCGGCCTGGTCCAGCTTGAGGCCGACCTCCTCGGCGATGACGGTCGCGCCGGTGAGCGTGGCCATGTCGCCGAGCATCGCCTTGCGGCGGTCACCGAAGCCGGGCGCCTTGACGGCGACGGCGTTGAAGGTGCCGCGGATCTTGTTGACGACCAGGGTGGACAGCGCCTCGCCCTCGACGTCCTCGGCGACGATCAGCAGCGGCTTGGAGCTGTTGCCGGCCTGCATGATCTTCTCGAGCAGCGGCAGCAGGTCCTGGATGGAACCGATCTTGCCCTGGTGGATGAGGATGTACGGGTCGTCGAGGACGGCCTCCATCCGCTCCTGGTCGGTGACCATGTAGGGCGACAGGTAGCCCTTGTCGAAGGCCATGCCCTCGGTGAAGTCCAGCTCCAGGCCGAAGGTCTGCGACTCCTCGACGGTGATGACGCCGTCCTTGCCGACCTTGTCCATGGCCTCGGCGATCAGCTCGCCGACCTGCTTGTCCTGCGCGGACAGCGCGGCGACGGCGGCGATGTCCTCCTTGGAGTCGATCGGCTGCGCGCCGGCCAGCAGGTCGTCGGAGACGGCCTTGACGGCGGCGTCGATGCCCTTCTTCAGGGCGGCCGGGGAGGCGCCGGCGGCGACGTTGCGCAGGCCCTCGCGGACCAGCGCCTGCGCCAGCACGGTGGCGGTGGTGGTGCCGTCACCCGCGATGTCGTTGGTCTTGGTCGCCACCTCCTTCACCAGCTGCGCGCCCAGGTTCTCGTACGCGTCCTCGACCTCGACCTCGCGCGCGATGGTGACGCCGTCGTTGGTGATGGTCGGGGCGCCGAACTTCTTGTCGATGACGACGTTGCGGCCCTTGGGGCCGATCGTCACCTTGACGGTGTCGGCCAGCTTGTTGACACCGCGCTCGAGGGCGCGACGGGCGTCCTCGTCGAACTTCAGGATCTTGGCCATGGGAGCTGTGGGTCCTCTCAAACGAACCGCGCCCCGGCCCCGGCAGTCTCGGACGCGGGAACCAGGGCGCGGATCAAAGCAGTTTCAGCTTCGCTTCGGTGTCGGTGACTTACTTCTCGACGATCGCGAGGACGTCGCGAGCCGAGAGGACGAGGTACTCCTCGCCGTTGTACTTCACCTCGGTGCCGCCGTACTTGCTGTACAGCACGATGTCACCGACGGAGACGTCGAGCGGAAGGCGGTTGCCGTCCTCGAAGCGGCCCGGGCCCACGGCCAGGACGGTGCCCTCCTGGGGCTTCTCCTTCGCCGTGTCCGGGATGACCAGGCCCGAGGCCGTGGTCTGCTCGGCGTCGAGCGGCTGGACCACGATGCGGTCCTCGAGCGGCTTGATGGCAACCTTGGAGCTGGTGGCGGTCGTCACGATCCGACCTCCCCCTTCGGTTCTCAGCGGGGTGTCAATGTCTGGGGTGGCGACCTGGTGGATCCGTCGTCGCGGGTGCCGGATCCGCCCGTCGCTGGGTGTTGCTGTCCTTCTGGCACTCACCGGTGGAGAGTGCCAGAACTGAGATTATGCCTCGGTTAGCACTCCGTCAACCAGAGTGCCAGGTTCCCGGCGCGCCGCGACGTCGCCGCAGGTCAGACGTAGTCCTCCAGGCGGGCCACCGCGTACCCCTGCGCGGCGGCGAGCCGCAGCACCCGCCGCGTCATGTCGGCCATCGTCCCGCCCCACTGATCCGGGCCCCGGTAGTGGGCGAGGATGATCGCGCCCGGGTAGAGGCGGCCGGGGAACCCGGAGAAGTCGATGCGGTCCGGCCATGCCTCCATCCCCCACAGCACGACGCCGTCCACGCCGCACTCGCGCGCGGCGCGGAGCGTGTCGGCGTCGTAGTCGCCGTAGGGCGGGCGCAGCAGCCGGGCCGCGGGGCCGCCGAACTCCCGCTCCAGAGTGCGCTGCTGGCCGCAGATCTCCCGGCGCTGCTCCGCGCGGTCCAGGCCGGGCAGGTAGGGGTGGGTGAGGGTGTGGTTCTGCGTGGCGCCCCCGAGGGCGGCCAGGGTGCGGAAGTAGTCGTAGCCGGCGCCGCCGCGGGCCTCCTCGTCGGAGAGGAAGGACGTCACGGGCAGGTCCAGGTCGCGGACCATGCGCAGGAACTCGGGGTCCTTGACGTCGCCGTCGTCGATCGTGAGGAAGACGACCCTGTCGTCGGTGGGCACCCGGTAGAGCACCTGGGCATCGCGCAGACGCGGCGGGTCGTCGGGCGGCTCGGGCGGGACGGGCGGCGGTGTGTGCAGGCCCCAGCGGCGGTAGGCCTGCAGGCGGTGCAGGACCCGGCCGGCCTGCCGGGTGAGGGCGTCGGCGCCCGCGCGGGCCTGGGTGCGCCGGGCGGCCGCCAGCGAGACGACGGCGGGTGCGGCGCCGTGGACACGGGCCGGCACCCGGGTCTGGCCGCGGGCCGGCAGGCGGCGGCTGTCGCCGCCGGGGCCGGCGGGGCCGCCGGGTGCGGGCTGCGCGGCCTCGCGGGCATGCTGCTGTGGGCCGGCCGCGGCACCGCCGGCGGCGGGTGGGCCTGCGGGGTGGAGGGCGGGGGCGACGGCGGCGGTCAGTGCCGCCGCCGACGCAGCGAGCGCCCATCGGGACACTCGCCAGGTCGAATATCCCTTTTGTGCTATTACCCGCATATCTCGGATGCTGGCATCGGCTGCGCCGGGTACCGGCCAGGCTCTCCGAGCGGGCGGGGAGAATGGCCCGTGTGGCCGAATCCGACACCCCGACACCGCTCGACAGCTTCACCGCCCTGCTGACCGACCAGGGCCGCACCCTGCTGGACGGGCTGCCCGCCTACGACCGCTCGAGAGAACTCGCCGTGGCCGAACGGCTGCGCCGCGACCACCCGGCGCCGCTGGTCACGGCCGCGCTCGCCCAGGCGCGGCTGCGGCAGCGCGCGGTCGCCAAGTTCGGGGCCGAGGACGCGGGGCGGATGTTCTTCACGCCGAACGGGCTCGAGCAGGCGACCCGCGCCGACGTCGCCGCACACCGGGCGGCCCGGTTCGCGGCGCAGGGCGTGCGCCGGGTGGCGGACCTCGGCTGCGGCGTCGGCGGTGACGCGCTGGCGCTGGCGCGCGCGGGCGTCACCGTGCTGGCCGTGGACCGCGACCCGCTGACCTGCGCCGTCGCGCAGGCGAACGCGGAGGTGCTGGGGCTGGCCGACCGGGTGGAGGTGCGGTGCGCGGACGTGACGTCCGTGCCCCTCGACGGCTGCGACGCGGTGTTCGCCGACCCGGCACGCCGCTCGGGGCGCGGCCGCATCTTCGACCCGGAGGCGTACTCGCCGCCGCTGAGCTGGGCGGTCGGCACGGTGCGCGGCGCCGGCCGGGGAGCGCTCAAGGTGGCGCCGGGCATTCCGCACGAGGCCGTGCCGGAGGACGCCGAGGCGGAGTGGGTCTCGCACGAGGGGGACGTGAAGGAGGCCGTCCTGTGGTTCGGCGGCCCGGACGCGGGCGGCGTCCGCGCGACGCTGCTGCCGGCCGGTGACACGCTGCACGGCCGCGGCCTGCCGGACCCGGAGCAGGAGCCGGTGGGCCGCTACCTGTACGAGCCGGACGGCGCGGTGATCCGCGCCCACCTGGTCGCGGAGGTCGCCGAGCAGGTCGACGGCCGGCTGATCGACCCGACGATCGCCTACGTCACGTCGGACACGCTGACGCGCACGCCGTACGCGCGGGCGTACGAGATCACGGACGCGCTCCCGTTCAACCTGAAGAAGCTGCGGGCGCTGCTGCGCGAACGCGAGGTCGGCACGCTGACGGTGAAGAAGCGCGGCTCGCCGGTCGAGCCGGAGGAACTGCGCCGCAAGATGAAACCGAAGGGCCCGAACGCGGCGACGGTCTTCCTCACCCGCGCCGCGGGCGCCCCCACCATGCTGCTGGGCCACCCGGTCGCCTGAACACCGGGTGAAGCGCTACGGCTCGACTTGTTCGAAGCGCCAGCGGTGCGGGGGGCGGGCGATCAGGTCGGGCGGTGGAGGCGGCAGTTCCGGGAGGTGTGCGTCGTACGCGGCCTGCCACCAGGTGATGACCAGGACCCGGTCGCCCGGCGCCGCATAGGTTTCGCGGCGCGCAGGGGCCGGCGAGAGTGCCTGGGCCCGGGCCCAGGCGAGCAGGTCGGCGCCGCGGCCCTCGGCCGCCTTCGCCTCCCACATCAGTGCGACCGTCGTCATGACTCGTACAGGTTCTTCCGGCTCAGCTCGTGCACGTGGTCGTGGTTCGGGTCGGGGACGTGCGGCTCGGTGACCGGGAGGGAGCTGTCCGCCGGGAGGTCCCACGCCGAGGTGGCCCGGCCCCGTGCCACCATCTCCGCGCCCAGCGCCGCGACCATCGCGCCGTTGTCCGTGCACAGCTTCGGCCGCGGCACGCGCAGCGTGATGCCGGCGTCCTCGCAGCGCTGCTGCGCGAGCGCGCGGAGCCGGGAGTTGGCGGCGACGCCGCCGCCGATCATCAGGTGGTCGACGCCCTCGTCCTTGCAGGCCCGCACGGCCTTCCGCGTCAGCACGTCGGTGACCGCCTCCTGGAAGGAGGCCGCCACATCCGGGACCGGCACGTCCTCGCCGGCGTTGCGGCGCGCCTCGATCCAGCGGGCCACGGCCGTCTTCAGGCCGGAGAAGGAGAAGTCGTACGGCGCGTCCCGCGGGCCGGTCAGGCCGCGCGGGAAGCTGATCGCGTTCGGGTCGCCCTCGCGGGCGTAGCGGTCGATGACCGGGCCGCCGGGGAAGCCCAGGTGCAGGATGCGGGCGATCTTGTCGAACGCCTCCCCCGCCGCGTCGTCGATCGTGGCGCCCAGCGGGCGGACGTCGGAGGTGATGTCCGGCGCCATGAGCAGCGACGAGTGGCCGCCGCTGACCAGCAGCGCCATCGTCGGCTCGGGCAGGGCGCCGTGTTCGAGCTGGTCGACGCAGATGTGCGAGGCGAGGTGGTTGACGCCGTACAGCGGCTTGCCCAGCGCGTACGCGTACGCCTTCGCGGCGGAGACGCCGACGAGCAGGGCGCCGGCCAGGCCGGGGCCGGCCGTCACGGCGATGCCGTCCAGGTCGCGGGCGCTGACCCGTGCCTCGCGCAGGGCGCGCTCGATGGTCGGGATCATCGCCTCCAGGTGGGCGCGGCTGGCGACCTCGGGGACGACGCCGCCGAAGCGGGCGTGCTCCTCGACGCTGGAGGCGATCGCGTCCGCGAGGAGGGTGTGGCCGCGCACGACGCCGACGCCGGTCTCGTCGCAGGAGGTCTCGATGCCGAGTACCAGCGGTTCGTCAGCCATGGGCGATGGTTCCT
>DASSBO010000244.1:0-2466 GCA_035698655.1 Streptomyces sp. | reverse complement strand
GGGGGCGGTCGGCGGTAGTGCGGTCAGAAGCAGGAGGTGTGCCGGTTGTCGGACTCGCTTCCGTTCACGTGGCAGGGGTCAGGACGACGAACTCGGCACCGGCCTGGTCCGTGCAGACGGCCAGCCGGCCGACGCCCTCGGCGTTCTCCGGGCCCATGCGCAGGCTGCCGCCGTTCGTGGTGACCTTCGCGACCGTGGCGTCGCAGTCCGCGCTGCCGAAGACCGGGTGCCAGTAGGCGTTGCCGCCGGTGGCCTGCAGGGCATCGGCGGGCAACCCGACGATCCCGCCGTGCATCCGTTCCTCGGGCAGCCCCTGCGGGGTGATGAGCGTGTAGGTCATGCTGCTGTCGCCGGGCATCGGCATGTCCGCGGTCTGCCAGCCGAACAGCTCGCCGTAGAACTGCTTGGCGCCGGCCAGGTCCGGTGTCATCAGCTCGACCCAGCCGAGCGAGCCGGCCTCGTCGACCTGTTCCATGCCCCCGTGCGCACCGGGCTGCCACACGGCGAACCGCCCGCCCTGCGGGTCGGTGAGCTGCGCCAGCTGCCCGTAGTCGCCGCCTGGCGACTCGGCCCGCACCGCGCCGCCGGCCTGCTCGGCGGTCTTTGCCGCCGTGGTGGTGTCGTCGGTGTGGAAGTAGATCGTCCACGCCGACTGTGCGCCCTCCTCGGTGAGCGCGCCGATGCCGGCGACGACCTTGCCCCCGTTGCGGAAGAAGCCGTATCCGCCGCCCGGCGTCTCCTCGTACGTCCAGCCGAAGACCGCTTCGTAGAACCGCGCCGTCGCCGCGATGTCGGGTGCGCCGATGTCGATCCAGCTGGGAGATCCCTTGACGTACTGCGTAGTGATCATGGTGTGTCCCTTCACCAGGTCCCCTCTGACGCCAGAGTCCCACCCGGCACTGACAACCAATCCGGGACGAACGTCCCCGCCCGGGAAAAATCTTGTGCAGCATGCGCACAGGCAGTGCACATGCTGCTCGACGCGGTTCTAGCGTGCGTGGCCGAATCCGTTCGGGCAGAGGAGCGCTCATGGCAGACGAACAACCGGCCGCCACGGCCGGGGCCGACCCGGGACGCCGGACGCGGAACCGCAACGCCGCCGCGACCGTCGTCGGCTCGATCCTCGAGTGGTACGACTTCTTCCTCTTCAGCACCTCGGCGGCGCTGGTCTTCGACAAGGTCTTCTTCTCCGGCAGCTCGCCGTTCGTCGCGACCCTGGCGTCGTTCGCCACCTTCGCGGTCGGTTTCGCCGCCCGCCCGCTGGGCGGCCTGGTCCTCGCGCACCTCGGCGACCGGCTGGGCCGCAAACCGGTGCTGCTGATGACACTGGTGCTGATGGGTGTCGGCACGCTGGCGATCGGCGTGCTGCCGACCTACGACCAGATCGGCTTCTGGGCGCCCGTCCTGCTGGTGCTCTGCCGGATCCTCCAGGGCCTCGGCGTCGGCGCGGAACTCGGCGGTGCCTACGTGTGGGCCACCGAGAGCGCCAAGCCGACCAACCGCGGCTTCTACGCCGCGCTGCCGGGCGCCGGCGAGTTCGTCGGCGTGATGTGCGCCTCCGGTGCGATGGCGCTGGTCTCCTCCATGGACCAGGGCGCCTTCCTCAGCTGGGGCTGGCGCCTGCCCTACCTGGCCTCGGTCGTCGTGGTCGTCGCCGGGTTCGCGCTGCGCTACTTCTCCGAGGAGAGCGAGACGTTCAAGGCCGCCGCCGAGGAGGGCCGCAAGCAGCGGGTTCCGCTGGCGATGGCGGTGCGCCACCACTGGCGGACCATCCTCTTGATGATCGGCGCCAGCAGCGCCACGGCCATCGCCTCCTACTCCATCCAGGGATACCTGCCCTCGTACACCACCAAGCAGCTGCACCTGCCCGCGAACGTCGCGGTCATCGCACTGACGGTCTCCTCCGCGGTGTCCGTCGTCGGCATCCCGCTGTGCGGGTGGCTCTCCGACCACTTCGGCCGCCGTCCGCTGATCATCGGCGGCGGCGTGGCCATCGCCGTGTTCGCCGGGCCGTTCTGGCTGCTGGTCGGCACGAAGTCGCTGCCGCTGATCACCCTCGCGGTCGTCCTCGGCTTCTCGATCATGCTGAACTCGCTGATCTTCGCCCCGGCCGGCTCGTTCTACTCCGAGCAGCTGCCGACCGAGGTCCGCTACACCGGCCTGGTCCTGACCCGGGAGACCACCGCGATCCTCTTCTCGGGCACCGCCCCGTTCATCGCCGCGCTGCTCGTGCACGCCGACGGGGGCGATCCGTGGCTGCTGACCGGCTACATGGCACTCTCGGGAGTCATCACGGCCGTGTGCACGCTGATGCTGAAGGAGACCGCGCCCCGCGCGATCGCGCGCAGGGCCGCCCGCAAGGGGTCCGGTGGCGGGGACGCCGGTGCTCCACTCGAGGTCGCCTACGCAGAGGGGTAGTAAGTGTCCGACCACGTGCTCTGTCTCGGGGAGGCCATGGTGCTGGTC
>DASSBO010000243.1:0-9812 GCA_035698655.1 Streptomyces sp. | reverse complement strand
ACACCAAGTTCAAGTCGCCCTACAACACCTACCAGCACAAGGGCCTGCCGCCCGGCCCCATCGACAGCCCGGGCCTGCAGGCCATCGAGGCCGCGCTCAACCCCACAAAGGGGAACTGGCTCTACTTCGTCACCGTCAAGCCCGGCGACACCCGCTTCACCGACAGCGCCGCCGAACACCAGCGCAACGTCGAGGACTTCAACCGGCAGAAGGCCAAGCGGAAGAAGGAGAACGGCGGCTGATGGCGGACGAACGGCGGGCCGCTGTGCTCGGGGCACCCATCGCGCACTCGCTCTCGCCCGACCTGCACCGGGCCGCGTACACGGCGCTGGGACTCGACGGCTGGCGCTACGACCGGTTCGAGGTGGACGAGGCCGCGCTGCGGGCCTTCGTCGAGGGCCTCGACCCGGCCGAGTGGGCAGGGCTCTCGCTCACGATGCCGCTCAAGCGGGCCGTGATTCCGCTGCTGGACGAGGTCAGCGAGACCGCGGCCTCCGTGCAGGCCGTCAACACCGTGCTGTTCACCGGCGACGGCCGCCGCCTGGGCGACAACACCGACATCCCCGGGATGGTCGCCGCGCTGCGTGAGCGCGGCGTCGACCGGGTCGGCGGCGCCGCCGTCCTCGGCGCCGGCGCCACCGCCTCCTCCGCCCTCGCTGCGCTGTCCCGGCTGTGCGACGGCGAGGTGACGGCCTACGTCCGCAGCAGCGCCCGCGCACAGGAGATGCGCGGCTGGGGTGAGCGGCTGGACGTGCGGGTGCGGGCCGCCGACTGGGCGGACGCGGCGGCGGCCCTGCGGGCCCCGCTGGTGATCGCCACGACACCGTCCGGCACCGCGGACGTGCTGGCCGCCCATGTCCCCGACCGGCCCGGCACCCTCTTCGACGTGGTCTACGACCCCTGGCCCACCCCGCTGGCGGCCGCCTGGGCCGAGCGCGGCGGCACCGTCGTCTCCGGCCTCGACCTGCTGGTCCACCAGGCCGCGCTCCAGGTCGAGCGGATGACCGGACGGGCACCCGCCCCGCTGGCCGCCATGCGCGCGGCCGGCCTCGGTGCGTTGGCCGCCCGTAGCGTTCGGTGACGCGCCACAGGCCACGCGTGGCGTCCGTACCCTGGACCTGGGGCGGTCCGGGGCCCGGCACGTGGGAGGATCGGGACCGAATCCGGACGGCCCAAGGCATCGAGGAGAACCGTTGAGCAGGTTGCGCTGGCTGACTGCGGGGGAGTCGCACGGCCCCGCCCTGGTGGCGACGCTGGAGGGGCTGCCCGCCGGCGTCCCCGTCAGCACCGGCATGGTGGCGGACGCGCTGGCGCGCCGGCGGCTGGGCTACGGGCGCGGCGCCCGGATGAAGTTCGAGCGGGACGAGGTCACCTTCCTCGGCGGCGTGCGGCACGGCCGGACGCTGGGCTCCCCGGTGGCCGTGATGATCGGCAACACCGAGTGGCCGAAGTGGGAGAAGGTGATGGCGGCCGACCCGGTGGAGGAGGCCGAGCTCGCCGAACTGGCCCGCAACGCGCCGCTGACCCGGCCGCGGCCCGGCCACGCCGACCTGGCCGGCATGCAGAAGTACGGCTTCGACGAGGCCCGCCCGGTCCTCGAGCGCGCCTCCGCACGCGAGACGGCCGCCCGGGTCGCGCTGGGCACGGTGGCCGCCTCCTACCTCAAGGAGACGGCCGGCATCGAGATCGTCTCCCACGTCGTCGAGCTGGGCGGCGCCGCCGCGCCGACCGGCAGCGTGCCGCGGCCCGGCGACGTGGAGCGGCTGGACGCGGACCCGGTGCGCTGCCTGGACGCGGACGCGAGCAAGGCGATGGTCGCGGAGATCGACCAGGCGCACAAGGACGGCGACACCCTCGGCGGCGTCGTCGAGGTCGTCGCGCACGGCGTTCCCGTGGGCCTGGGCTCACACGTGCACTGGGACCGGCGGCTGGACGCCCGGCTGGCCGGGGCGCTGATGGGCATCCAGGCGATCAAGGGCGTCGAACTGGGCGACGGCTTCGGCCTGGCCCGGGTCCCCGGCTCACAGGCACACGACGAGATCCTCACCGGCGCCGACGGCATCCACCGCGCCTCCGGGCACTCCGGCGGCACCGAGGGCGGGCTGTCCACCGGCGAACTGCTGCGCGTACGGGCGGCGATGAAGCCGATCGCGACCGTCCCGCGGGCGCTGGCCACCGTGGACGTGGCCACCGGGGAGTCGGCCAAGGCGCACCATCAGCGTTCGGACGTGTGCGCCGTGCCGGCCGCCGGCATCGTGGCCGAGGCGATGGTCGCGCTGGTCCTGGCCGACGCGGTCGCGGAGAAGTTCGGCGGAGACAGCGTGCGCGAGACCCGCCGCAACGTGACCGGCTACCTCGAGAGCCTGGAGATCCGGTGAGCGGGCCCGCAGTCGTCCTGGTCGGCCCGATGGGCGTCGGCAAGTCCACGGTCGGCGCGCTGCTCGCCCAGTGGCTCGGCACCACCTGCCGCGACACCGACGACGACGTCGTGCAGGCGGCCGGAAAGCCGGTCTCCGACATCTTCCTCGAGGACGGCGAGGAACGCTTCCGCGCCCTGGAATGGAACGCGGTCGCCACCGCCGTGCGCGACCACGACGGGGTCCTCTCCCTCGGCGGCGGCGCCGTGCTCGCACCGCAGACCCGCGCGCTGCTGACCGGACTGCCCGTGGTCTTCCTGGAGATGAGCGTCGCCTCCGCCGTCAAACGCGTCGGCCTGGACGCCCCCCGGCCCCTGCTGATCCTCAACCCGCGGCAGCAGTGGAAGGCCCTGATGGAGCAGCGCCGGCCCCTGTACACCGAGGTGGCCCGGGCGATCGTCGACACCGAGGACCGCACGCCCGAAGAGGTCGCCCGCGCCGTGATGGACGCATTGGAGCTCAAGACCGCATGACCAGCCAGCCCACCGCCCCCGTCCGGATCACCGTCGGCGGCAGCGCCGCACACCCCGACTACGACGTCCTCGTCGGGCGGCAGCTGCTCGGCGAACTCGCCGGTCTGATCGGCCCGCAGGCCCGGCGCGTCGCCGTGCTGCACCCCGAGGCGCTCGCCGAGACCGGCGACGTGCTGCGCGCGGACCTCGCCGAGCAGGGCTACGAGGCCGTCGCCGTCCAGCTGCCCAACGCGGAGGAGTCCAAGACCGCCGAGGTCGCCGCCTACTGCTGGAAGGCGCTGGGGCAGACCGGCTTCACCCGCAGCGACGTCATCGTCGGCGTCGGCGGCGGCGCCACCACCGACGTGGCCGGCTTCGTCGCCGCGACGTGGCTGCGCGGGGTGCGCTGGATCGCGCTGCCGACCACGGTCCTGGGCATGGTCGACGCCGCCGTCGGCGGCAAGACCGGCATCAACACCGCCGAGGGCAAGAACCTCGTGGGTGCCTTCCACCCGCCGGCCGGCGTGCTGTGCGACCTGGCCGCCCTGGACTCGCTGCCCGTGCACGACTACGTCAGCGGCCTCGCCGAGATCATCAAGGCCGGCTTCATCGCCGACCCCGCGATCCTCGACCTGATCGAGAAGGACCCGCAGGCCGCCCGTACCCCGGACGGGCCGCACACCACCGAGCTGATCGAACGCTCCATCAGGGTCAAGGCCGAGGTGGTCTCCACGGACCTGAAGGAGTCCGGCCCGCGCGAGATCCTCAACTACGGCCACACCCTCGGCCACGCCATCGAGAAGAACGAGCGCTACAACTGGCGGCACGGCGCGGCCGTGTCCGTCGGCATGGTCTTCGCCGCCGAACTCGGGCGCATCGCCGGCCGGCTCGACGACGCCACCGCCGACCGGCACCGCGCCGTGCTGGAGTCCGTCGGACTGCCCGTCACCTACCGCGGCGACCAGTGGCCCAAGCTGCTGGAGACCATGCGGGTCGACAAGAAGTCCCGCGGCGACCGGCTGCGCTTCATCGTGCTGAACGGCCTGGCACGTCCCGTCGTACTGGAGGGCCCCGACCCGGCCATGCTGCTCGCCGCGCACGCGGAGATCGCCGCGTGAGCGCCCGCCGGGTACTCGTCCTCAACGGCCCCAACCTCGGCCGGCTCGGCTCACGGGAACCGGACGTGTACGGGTCGACGTCCTACCAGGGGCTGGTGAAGCGCTGCACCGAGACGGGCGCGGAGCTGGGGTTCGACGTGGAGGTCCGCGAGACCAACGACGAGGCGGAGATGATCCGCTGGCTGCACGAGGCGGCCGACGGGCAGCTGCCGGTCGTCCTCAACCCGGGCGCCTTCACGCACTACTCCTACGCGATGCGCGACGCTGCGGCGCAGCGCACCGCACCGCTCGTCGAGGTGCACATCTCCAACCCGCACGCGCGCGAGGAGTTCCGGCACACCTCGGTCGTCGCGGCCGTCGCGAGCGGGACCGTCGCCGGGTTCGGCATCGGCTCCTACACCCTCGCGCTGCGCGCGCTCGCGGAGGAAACCGCCGGCTGAGCGGGACACCGCGAGAAGAATCACAGGTGGTCAGCGGGCCGCGGACGGACGGCTGTTCGCACGCACGCCGGCCGGGGAAGGTACCGTTCGGTACCGACTGTTCGACACGGACGGACTAGGGGAGCGGATGCAGCAGTTCGGGGCGCAGCAGCCCGTCTCCGGCGGTTGGCACCAGCCGATGCCGGGCGGCACACCCGTCCCCCCGCCTCCTCCGCCGCCGACGGCGGCACAGCCCGTACCGCCGCCGGCCCCCGCGGCCGGCCCGCCGCCGGTCGACACCACCGGACACGTCCGCCTCCCGCCGGGCGCCCCGGTACAGGTGCCCGCGCAGGGCGCCGAGCCGGCGCAGCCCGACGCCGCACGCGCCGCGGTCGCGGTGCTGCTGATCGGTCCGGCCGGAGCGGGCAAGACCACCGTCGCGAGGTACTGGGCCGAGCGGCGGCCCGTGCCCACCGCGCACATCTCCCTGGACGACGTGCGCGAGTGGGTGCGGTCCGGTTTCGCCGACCCGCAGCACGGCTGGAACGACCACTCCGAGGCGCAGTACCGGCTGGCCCGGCGTACCTGCGGCTTCGCCGCCCGCAACTTCCTCGCCAACGGCATCTCCTGCATCCTGGACGACGCCGTCTTCCCCGACCGTCCGGTCATCGGCCTCGGCGGCTGGAAGCGGCACGTGGGCCCCGGGCTGATCCCGGTCGTCCTGCTGCCGGGACTCGAGGTCGTGCTCGAACGCAACGCCGAACGCTCGGGCAACCGGCGCCTGACCGACGACGAGGTCGCCCGCATCCACGGCCGGATGGCCGGCTGGTACGGATCCGGCCTGCCGATCATCGACAACACCCGGCAGGACGTCGCCACGACCGCCCGCATGCTCGACGACGCGGTCGCCCGCAGCCTCTCCAGCCCGCCGAGCTGGTAGCCCCGGCCGGCGTGCCCGCCGGTCGGGGCCGGGGTCGCCCGCACGGACTCGCCAAAGCGGCCCGGGCCGCCACGGGCACGTAGGCTTCCGGCATGACCGACGTGTTCGTGTCCCGCCGCACCCGGCTGCGCGCGTGCCGCGCCGCGCACGGCACCGCAGCCGGCGCCGTCCTGGTCACCCGCCCCGCCAACATCCGGTACCTGACCGGCATCGCCCCCGCCTCGGCGGCGCTGCTGCTGGCCGCCGACGGCCGGGACGTCCTGGTCACCCTGCCGGAGTCGGTGCCCCCGGGCGTGGCCGGCGACCTGGAGTGCGAGGTGCTGTCCACCACGGAGGGCGACACGGCGGTGGCGGCAGCCTCCCTCGCCGTCCGCACCGGCAGCGAGGACCTGGCCGTCGAGGAACACCACCTGACCGTCGCCCGGCACCGGGCCCTGGCGGCGGCGGTGCCCCGGCTGCGGCTGCGCGACCTGCGCTGCGCCGTCGAGCAGCTGCGCCTGGTCAAGGACGAGGAGGAGATCGCCGCACTGCGCATCGCCGCGGAGATCACCGACCACGCGCTGGGCGAGCTGCTGGAGTCCATCCTGGTCGGGCGCACCGAGCGGCACCTGGCCCTGGAGCTCGACCGCCGGCTGATCGACCACGGCGCGGAGGGGCCCGCCCTGCCCACCTCGGTGGCCACCGGCGGCCATGCCGGCGTCCCCGGCCACCGTCCCACCGACCGCCGGGTGGAGGAGGGCGACTTCCTGTGCGTGCGGCTCGGCGGCGGCTACCGCGGCTACCGCTGTCAGATCGGCCGGACCTTCGTCATCGGCGCGGCTCCGGCGGACTGGCAGATCGAGCTCTATGACACCGTCTTCGCCGCTCAGCGGGCCGGACGGGAGGCGCTGCTGCCCGGCGCAGAGTACCGGGAGGTCGACCGCGCGGCGCGCCAGGTACTGCAAGCCGCCGGGTACACCGAGGGTGTCGCACCGTGCACCGGGCACGGTGTGGGGCTGGAAATCAGTGAGGACCCTCGGATCTTCCCCGGGGCCATGGGTAAACTGGATCCTTGTGTGCCGGTCACCGTCGAGCCGGGAGTCCACCTTCCGGGCCGGGGCGGTGTCCGGATCGACGACACACTCGTCGTTCGCCCGCAGGCGGACGGCGGACCCGAGCTACTCACCATCACGACCAAGGAGCTGCTCGCCCTCTGAAGCAGGGGAGCGGCGCTTCGGTCTTACAAGCAGCAGTCTCAGGAGATTCCGCGACCGTGGCCACCACGAACGACCTCAAGAACGGCATGGTGCTCAAACTCGAAGGCGACCAGCTCTGGTCCGTCGTCGAGTTCCAGCACGTCAAGCCCGGCAAGGGCCCCGCCTTCGTCCGCACCAAGCTCAAGAACGTGCTCTCCGGCAAGACCGTCGACAAGACGTTCAACGCCGGCACCAAGGTCGAGACGGCCACCGTGGACCGACGCGGCATGCAGTTCTCCTACATGGAGGGCGAGTTCTTCGTCTTCATGGACATGGACACCTTCGACCAGATGCACATCACCCGCGAGGTGGTGGGCGACGCGGCGAACTACCTCATCGAGGGCTTCGAGGCGACCGTGGCCGTGTACCAGGACAACCCGCTGTTCGTGGAGCTGCCGGCCGCCGTCGAGCTCACGATCGAGCACACCGACCCGGGCGTCCAGGGCGACCGCTCCACCGGCGGCAGCAAGCCGGCCAAGCTGGAGACGGGCTACGAGATCGGCGTTCCGCTCTTCATCACCACGGGTGAGAAGATCAAGGTCGACACCCGTTCCGGCGAGTACCTCGGCCGGGTGAACAGCTAACCGTGGCAGCCCGCAACACGGCCCGCAAGCGCGCCTTCCAGATCCTCTTCGAAGCCGACCAGCGCGGCAGCTCGGTGACGGCCGTGCTGGCCGACTGGATCCGGCTCGCGCGCACCGACGACCGGCAGCCGCCGGTCAGCGAGTACACGATGCAGCTCGTCGAGGGCTACGCCGAGCACGCGGCCCGCATCGACGAACTGATCTCGACCTACTCGGTGGGCTGGACCCTGGACCGGATGCCGGTCGTGGACCGCAACATCCTCCGCCTGGCCGCCTACGAACTGATCTGGTGGGACGACACCCCCGACGCGGTGGTGCTCGACGAGGCGGTGCAGCTCGCCCGGGAGTTCTCCACGGACGACTCGCCCACCTTCGTCAACGGCCTGCTCGGCCGCCTCAAGGAGCTGAAGGCCGGCCTGCAGCGCTGAGCGCCGGCCGCACGGCGGCCACCGACGACGGGAGAGCCCCGGGACGCACGGCGTCCCGGGGCTCTCCCGCTGCCCGAGGTGGTCAGCTCTCCTCGTGCGCCACGGCGCGGCGCGCGTCCGGGTCCAGTACACCCCAGTTGATCAGCTGCTCGGTGAGAACCGAGGGGGACTGGTCGTAGATGACGGCCAGCGTGCGCAGGTCGTCCTGCCGGATCGACAGCACCTTGCCGTTGTAGTCGCCACGCTGGCTCTGGATGGTCGCCGCGTACCGCTGCAGCGGCCCCGCCTTCTCGGCCGGCACGTGTGCCAGCTGCTCGAGGTCGAGGACGAGCTTCGGCGGCGGCTCGGCGGCACCGCCCGGCGTGGTGCCGGGCAGCAGCTCCTGCACGGGTACGCCGTAGAAGTCGGCCAGTTCGGCCAGCCGCTGGACGGTCACCGCGCGGTCACCCCGCTCGTACGAGCCGACCACGACCGCTTTCCAACGGCCCTGGGACTTCTCCTCGACACCGTGAAGGGAGAGGCCCTGCTGGGTCCGGATTGCCCGGAGTTTGGCTCCGAGCTGCTTTGCGTATTCGCTGGACATTGCACTCCCCGGAAGACGTCTCGGTAACTCACTGTGAGATTACGCAGCGTAATGTCCGTCGTCAAGCCGAGCGGCGATGCGCTTGTCTGACCAGGGGGTATGCAAACGCTCAGGGTGACGCCTGCTATCTTGTAGGAGCAACTGCCGACGTCCTTTAAAGACCGTCCCGTGAGGCGGAGAAGGAGGTCTGTTCCGTATGGACAGCAACGGGAGCGCTCGCTCCGGTCCGGCCCGCCCCGTCCTCGAGGCGCCGGACGTCAAGCGGGTCATGACCCGCATCGCCCACGAGATCGTCGAACGCGCCAAGGGCGCCGACGACGTGGTGCTTCTCGGCATCCCCACCCGCGGCGTGCACCTCGCCCGCCGGCTGGGCGCCAGACTCCAGGAGATCACCGACCGGCCGGTCCCGGTCGGCTCCCTGGACATCACGATGTACCGCGACGACCTGCGGCTGCGGCCCGCCCGCGCCCTCGCGCCCACGGACATCCCCGCCGACGGCCTCGACGACAAGCTGGTCGTCCTCGTCGACGACGTGCTCTTCTCCGGCCGCACCATCCGCGCCGCCCTCGACGCGCTGGGCGACCTGGGCCGCCCCCGCGCCGTCCAGCTCGCGGTCCTGGTCGACCGCGGCCACCGCGAGCTGCCGATCCGCGCCGACTACGTCGGGAAGAACCTGCCGACGTCGCTGCGGGAGACCGTCCGCGTCCAGCTCACCGAGGAGGACGGCCGCGACGTCGTGCTGCTCGGCACCCGCGAGGCCGCCCCCGCGGGCGAGCGCTAGCACACCGCGCCGCGCACCGACGGCGCCCGGGCCCGCCGGCCCGCCGCGCCCGGGCGCCCGCACGTCACGAACCACTCCCGCACCCACCACGTGAGGCATCGATGAAGCGCCACCTCGTGTCGGCGGCCGACCTGACCCGCGACGACGCCGTGCTGGTCCTCGACACCGCCGAGGAGCTGGCCCGGGTCGCAGACCGGCCGATCAAGAAGCTCCCCACCCTGCGCGGACGCACCGTCGTCAACCTGTTCTTCGAGGACTCCACCCGCACCCGCATCTCCTTCGAGGCGGCCGCCAAACGGCTGTCCGCCGACGTGATCAACTTCTCCGCCAAGGGCTCTTCGGTCTCCAAGGGCGAGTCGCTCAAGGACACCGCTCTCACCCTGGAGGCCATGGGCGCGGACGCCGTCGTCATCCGCCACCACGACTCCGGCGCACCGCACCGGCTGGCCACCTCCGGCTGGATCGGCGGCTCCGTCGTCAACGCGGGCGACGGCACCCACGAACACCCCACCCAGGCCCTGCTCGACGCCTTCACCATGCGCCGCCGGCTGACCGGCGGCCTCGGCGGCGACCTGGCCGGGCGGCGCGTCACCGTCGTCGGCGACATCCTGCACAGCCGGGTCGCCCGCTCCAACGTGCACCTGCTGAGCACGCTCGGTGCCCAGGTCACCCTCGTCGCGCCGCCCACCCTGGTGCCGGTCGGCGTGGAGCAGTGGCCCTGCGAGGTCTCCTACGACCTGGACGCCGTCCTGGACAAGTCCGACGCCGTGATGATGCTGCGGGTCCAGCGTGAGCGCATGAACGCCGCCTACTTCCCCACCGAGCGTGAGTACGCCCGCCGCTACGGCCTGGACG
>DASSBO010000242.1:0-15012 GCA_035698655.1 Streptomyces sp. | reverse complement strand
TTCAACAACAAATACTTGAGCTGGTGGCAAGGCAGCCTACGGCCGAGCTCAGGACGAATGGAATTCATACAACCGAGGGGGAACCTTCAGCGATATCCCGCAGCTTGCAGTTCGAACAACTGTGCATAACGGCCGTTGGCGCGCAGCAACTGTTCGTGCGATCCCAGCTCCGCGACCTTGCCGTCGGCGATCACGGCAATGCGATCGGCGATCCGCACCGTCGAGAAACGATGCGAGATGACGATGCCGATGCGGCCCTTCAACATTTCCTTGAGCTCGGCGAAGATCGCCGCTTCGGCTTCGGGATCGAGCGACGCCGTCGGCTCGTCGAGGATCCAGATATCAGCGTCTCGGTACATGATGCGCGCCAGCGCGAGGCGCTGCCACTCTCCACCCGAGAGATCGTGGCCGCCATCGAACAGGCGGCCGACCTTGGCGTCGAGTCCCTTCGGCATCTTTCTCAACAGCCAGTCGCTGCGTGCGTCCTCCAGCGCCGACAGGACGCGGCGATCGTCGTCGATGCGGCCGGGACGGCCCATCTGCACGTTCTCGCGCACCGACAGTTCGTAGGTCGCGTAGTCCTGGAACAGCACGCCGATCCGCCCGCGCAGCGCGTCCGGATCGAGGTCGCGCAGGTCCGCGCCGCCGACGCGGATCGCGCCGTGGCTGGGATCGTAGAAGCGCAGCAGCAGCTTGATCAGCGTGCTCTTGCCCGCGCCGTTCTCCCCGAGCAGCACGTGCACCTCGCCGGGTGACAGCGTGAAGTCGACGCCGTCCAGCGCCTGGACGCCGGGGAAGGCCTTGCGCACTCCCTCGGTGCGCAGCAGCACGGGTGGACCGGGTGGTCGTTTGCGCAGTTCGGGCGGTCCGGGGGGTGTCAACGGCTGCTCCCAACGTCGGGTTCGCCGCAGGAGCGGCGCGTCACGAGGCGGGCGGTCAGGGCGACGGGCTGCGCCGTGCGCCCTTCGATGAGGTCGATCAGGGCCCGCACGGCGCTGTGCCCGAGCTTCCCGGTCGGCTGCTCGATCGCGGTGAGCGGCGGGTCGGTGTGCAGGAACCAGGGGATGTCGTCGAAGGCGGCGAGGGCGAGGTCGTCGGGCACCCGCAGACCACGGGCCCGGATCTCGTCCATCGCGCCGAGCGCCATCAGGTTGTCGGTGGCGAAGACGGCCTCGGGCGGCTCGGGCAGGTCCAGGAACCGCGCGGTGGCCCGGCGGCCGCTGCCCGCCTGGAAGTCGCCGCGCTCGCAGTAGGCGTCCGGCAGCGCGAGGCCGTGCTCGCGCAGGGCCTCGCGGAAGGCGTCGGTGCGTTCGTTGCCCGTGCTGGTGGTGGTGGGGCCGGTGATGATGGCCAGCCGGCGGTGGCCCAGGGCGTACAGGTGGGCGACCAGGTCGCGGATCGCCTGCCGGCCGTCGGTGCGGACCACGGGTGCCTCGACGCCGGGGATCCAGCGGTCGAGGAAGACCACCGGGACGCCGGAGCGTGCCACGTCGGGCAGCAGCGGTGAGCAGTGGTCGGTGGGGCTGACCAGCAGTCCGTCGATGCGGCGGTCCAGCAGGGTGCGCACGTGGTGGTCCTGGAGCGCGGGCTGCTCGTCGGCGTTGCCGATGATGACGCTGTAGCCGTGGGCCCGCGCCTCGTCCTCGACGGCGCGGGCGAGGGCGGTGAAGAACGGGTTGAGCACGTCGCTGATGACCAGGCCCAGGGTGTGCGTCTGGTGAGTGCGCAGCGAGCGGGCCACGCCGTTGGGCCGGTAGCCCAGTTCGTCGATGGCGGCGAGTACCTTCTCCCGGGTGCCCGCGCGCACGGCCGTGTGCCCGTTGAGGACGCGGGAGACCGTGGCCACCGAGACCCTGGCGTGGGTGGCGACGTCCTTGATGCCGACCATGGTCCCCCCTCATGGAAACGTTTACATGAGGCATTGAAACGGTGCCCGTGAGCCGGCACAACCCCCCGAGACGTGATCGTGATCAACGGGCGGCCCCTCCCCGTTGTCACACCGTGGCGCTACGCTCTGTGACATGTCGGTCGGTCTCGCCGTGCTCGAGGGGGTACTCGAGCGCATCACGTACGCCAACGAGGAGAACGGCTACACCGTCGCCCGGGTGGACACCGGGCGGGGCGGCGGTGAGCTGCTCACCGTCGTCGGCGCGCTGCTGGGCGCGCAGGTGGGGGAGTCGCTGCGGATGGAGGGCCGTTGGGGTTCCCACCCGCAGTACGGGCGGCAGTTCACCGTGGAGAACTACACGACGGTGCTGCCGGCCACCGTGCAGGGCATCCGCCGCTATCTGGGCTCCGGGCTGATCAAGGGCATCGGCCCGAAGACGGCAGAGCGCATCGTCGACCACTTCGGCACCGACACCCTCGACGTCATCGAGGCGGACGCCACGCAGTTGATCAAGGTGCCCGGGCTCGGCCCGAAGCGGACGAAGAAGATCGCCGCCGCGTGGGAGGAGCAGAAGGCCATCAAGGAGGTGATGGTCTTCCTGCAGGGCGTCGGGGTCTCCACGTCCATCGCGGTGCGCATCTACAAGAAATACGGCGACGCCTCGGTCTCCGTCGTCCGCAACCAGCCCTACCGGCTGGCCGCGGACGTGTGGGGCATCGGCTTCCTGACCGCGGACCGCATCGCGCAGGCCGTCGGCATTCCGCACGACAGTCCCGAACGGGTCAAGGCCGGGCTGCAGTTCGCGCTCTCCCAGGCCACCGACCAGGGCAACTGCTACCTGCCCGAGGAGCGGCTGATCGCCGACGCGGTCAAGCTGCTCCAGGTCGACACCGGCCTGGTCATCGAGTGTCTGGGGGAGCTCGCCGCCGAGGAGGAGGGCGTCGTGCGGGAGCGGGTGCCCGGTTCCGGGGAGGACGGGGCCGAGTCGGTCACCGCCGTCTACCTGGTGCCCTTCCACCGTGCCGAGGTGGCGCTGTCGGCCCAGCTGCTGCGCCTGCTGCATACCGGTGAGGACCGGCTGCCCTCGTTCCGGGACGTGGACTGGGACCGGGCGCTGGGCTGGCTGGCCGGCCGCACCGGCGCCGAGCTGGCCCCCGAGCAGCAGCAGGCGGTCCGGCTGGCGCTGACCGAGAAGGTCGCGGTGCTCACCGGAGGGCCCGGGTGCGGCAAGTCCTTCACCGTGCGCTCGGTGGTGGAGCTGGCCAGGGCGAAGAAGGCGCGGGTGGTGCTGGCGGCGCCCACGGGCCGCGCCGCCAAGCGGCTCGCCGAGCTCACCGGCGCCGAGGCGTCCACCGTGCACCGGCTGCTGGAGCTTAAGCCGGGCGGCGACGCCGCCTGGGACCGGGACCGGCCGCTGGAGGCGGACCTGGTCGTCGTCGACGAGGCCTCGATGCTGGACCTGCTGCTGGCCAACAAGCTGATCAAGGCGGTGCCGCCGGGCGCCCACCTGCTGCTCGTCGGGGACGTCGACCAGCTTCCGTCCGTCGGGGCGGGCGAGGTGCTGCGGGACCTGCTGGCCCCGGACAGCCCGGTGCCGGCCGTCCGGCTGACCAGGATCTTCCGGCAGGCGCAGCAGTCCGGCGTGGTCACCAACGCGCACCGCATCAACTCCGGCACGCCGCCGCTCACCCAGGGGCTGCCGGACTTCTTCCACTTCGTCGAGGACGACACGGAGGAGGCGGGCCGGCTCACCGTGGACGTGGTGGCCCGGCGCATTCCGGCGAAGTTCGGCCTCGACCCGCGGCGTGACGTGCAGGTGCTCACCCCCATGCACCGCGGGCCGGCCGGCGCCGGCCTGCTGAACGGCCTGCTGCAGCAGGCGGTCACCCCGGCGCGGCCGGGGCTGGCCGAGAAGAGGTTCGGCGGGCGGGTTTTCCGGGTGGGCGACAAGGTGACCCAGATCCGTAACAACTACGACAAGGGGCGGAACGGGGTCTTCAACGGCACGGTCGGCGTGGTCACGGACCTGCAGGAGGACGACCAGCGGCTGACCGTGCGCACGGACGAGGACGAGGAGGTCGGCTACGACTTCGACGAGCTGGACGAGCTGGCACACGCCTACGCCGTGACCATTCACCGCTCGCAGGGCAGCGAGTACCCGGCGGTGGTGATCCCCGTCACCACGAGTGCCTGGATGATGCTGCAGCGCAATCTGCTGTACACGGCGGTCACCCGTGCCAAACGGCTGGTGGTGCTGGTCGGCTCGCGCAGAGCGATCGGCCAGGCCGTGCGCACCGTCTCCTCCGGCCGACGCTGCACGGCACTGGACCACCGGCTGGGCGGTGCGGCGACCCCGGACGGCCCGCGGGGGTGACCGCGGGGCCCGCGAGGGTGCAGGATGGTATCCGTGGCGGCACTCCGTGCCACCAAGGAGCCCTTCGGTCGACCCCGAGTGCACCGCACTGCACCGGATGGGGGACAGTGGAAATCGTCAGGGCACCTCGAAGAAGAGGCACTACGTCGGTGAGGGATGAAGTGAGCGAACACCGCGACAGCGAAAACGCTGTGGTACTTCGGTACGGGGACGGCGAATACAGCTTCCCCGTCGTGGACAGCACGGTCGGTGACAGCGGCTTCGACATCGGCAAGCTGCGCGGCCAGACCGGTCTGGTGACCCTGGACTCCGGTTTCGGCAACACCGCCGCCTACAAATCCGCCATCACCTACCTCGACGGCGAGGCCGGAATTCTGCGGTACCGCGGGTACCCGATCGAGCAGCTCGCCGAGCGGGGCTCGTTCATCGAGACCGCCTACCTGCTGATCAACGGTGAGCTGCCGACCGTCGACCAGTTGGCCGGCTTCAAGAACGAGATCACCCAGCACACCCTGCTGCACGAGGACGTCAAGCGCTTCTACGACGGCTTCCCGCGCGACGCGCACCCGATGGCCATGCTGTCCTCGGTGGTCAGCGCGCTGTCCACCTTCTACCAGGACAGCCACAACCCGTTCGACGAGGAGCAGCGGCACCTGTCCACGATCCGGCTGCTCGCCAAGCTGCCGACGATCGCGGCCTACGCCTACAAGAAGTCCGTGGGCCACCCGGTGGCCTACCCCAGCAACAACCTGGGCTACGTCGAGAACTTCCTGCGCATGACGTTCTCCGTGCCCGCCGCCGACTACGACCTGGACCCGGTCGTCGTCAGCGCCCTGGACAAGCTGCTGATCCTGCACGCGGACCACGAGCAGAACTGCTCGACCTCCACCGTCCGCCTGGTCGGCTCCTCGCAGGCGAACATGTTCGCCTCGATCTCCGCCGGCATCAACGCCCTGTGGGGCCCGCTGCACGGCGGCGCCAACCAGGCCGTCCTGGAGATGCTGGAGCGCATCAAGGCCGAGGGCGGCGACGTCGACTCCTTCATCACCCGGGTGAAGAACAAGGAGGACGGCGCGAAGCTGATGGGCTTCGGCCACCGCGTCTACAAGAACTTCGACCCGCGGGCGAAGATCATCAAGGCCGCGGCGCACGACGTGCTCTCCGCGCTGGGCAAGAGCGACGAGCTGCTGGACATCGCCCTGCGGCTGGAGGAGCGCGCGCTGAGCGACGACTACTTCGTCGAGCGCAAGCTCTACCCGAACGTCGACTTCTACACCGGGCTCATCTACCGCGCCATGGGCTTCCCGACCAGCATGTTCACCGTGCTGTTCGCGCTGGGCCGGCTGCCGGGCTGGATCGCCCAGTGGCAGGAGATGATCAAGGAGCCGGGTTCCCGGATCGGCCGTCCGCGGCAGATCTACACCGGCGTCGTCGAGCGCGAGTACGTGCCGGTCGAGTCCCGCTAGGACGCCCGCCGCACAGGCACCCCGTGAAGAACCCCGGTCCGATCGGACCGGGGTTCTTCTTTGTGAGCATCCGGTGAAGCTATGGTGAGACCCAGGTCACACAAATTAGGGGGTAACCATTCAGGGGGGTCGTGGGTCTAACCCCGTGACGTCGGCGCCCGGCGGAGCCGTCGTCGCAGGTGATGCAGGAGCGGAGCGCTGAGCGGCCCTCCGTCCGGCGCATCACCCGGCAAGTCGCCCGGCCAGGATCCCGTGGGGGGAGTCCGTGACCGGGATACGGAGGCGCCCCCGCCGGCGGGCCCGTGGGGGGACTCGTCGAGGGGGCGCCTTCGGTTTCTCCGAGGCTGCGCGGGTCAGGCCCGGCCGGCCAGCTCGTACCCCGCCTCGTCGACCGCCGCGCGCACCGACTCCTCATCGGGCTCGGCCGCGGACGTCACCGTGACCAGGCCGGTGGCGGCCGAGGCCTCGACGGCGCTCACGCCCTCGAGCGCGGAGATCTCCTCGCGCACGGCGCCCTCGCAGTGGCCGCACGTCATGCCGGTGACCTTGAACGTGGTGGTGACGGTGCTCATGGCGTCCTCCTCGCGTCGTTGATACCCCCCAAGGGTATAACCTGCTCCGCTGGTTCAGCGGCCGCCCCGGTGTCCGGGGCGTCGCGCCACCCAGGCGCGTACCGTGTCCGCGAACCAGAACGGTCTTCCGCCCTCCACCAGGTCCGGATCCGGCAGCAGGCCGTGCTTCCGGTAGGAGCGCACCGGGTCGGGCTTCACCCTGATGTGCGCGGCGATCTCCTTGTAAGACCAGAGCCTGCGGTCGGCCTTGTGTCGGGCACCTCCCAAGGTGGCTGGGTGAGCGATCAGACTGTGTCCGGCGAACGACACACCGTGACGCCGGAGGACGCCTGTCGATCACCTGTGACGAGAAGGCCGCGTAACGGTGACGGACGTGACACGCGCGAGACGGGTAAGGAGTTGTCCATGAGCGAGCCGCACGATCTGATCACCATGGGCCGGATCGGCGTCGACCTGTACCCGCAGCAGAGCGGGGTGGGACTGGCCGACGTCGACACCTTCGCGAAGTTCCTCGGCGGGTCCGCCGCCAACGTCGCCGTCGCCGCCTCCCGGCTTGGCCGCGCCGCCGCACTGGTCAGCCGCACCGGAGCCGACCCGTTCGGCGACTACTGCCGGCGCGCGCTACGCGGATTCGGCGTCGACCCGCGCTGGGTGACCGACGTCGAGGACCTGCCCACGCCCGTCACCTTCTGCGAGATCTTCCCGCCCGACGACTTCCCGCTGTACTTCTACCGCCGCCCGCTCGCGCCCGACCTGGTCATCCACCCCGAGGAACTCGACCTGGAGGCCATCGCCCGCGCCCGGCTGTTCTGGGTCACCGGCACCGGACTGTGCGCCCAGCCCAGCCGCACCGCGACGCTGGCCGCACTCGCCGCCCGGGCCCGCGCCCGTGCCGGTGAAGGCGGTGCCCCGAGCCAGGTGGGCACCGTCTTCGATCTGGACTGGCGGCCGATGTTCTGGGACGGCTCCGCAGCCGAGGCCGCCCGCCCGCACTACGCCGAGGCGCTGCGGCACGCCACCGTCGCCGTCGGCAACCTGGCCGAGTGCGAGGTGGCCACCGGGCTGCGCGACCCGGACGGCTGCGCCGAGGCGCTGCTGGCCGCCGGCGTGGAGCTGGCCGTCGTCAAACTCGGCCCGGACGGCGTCCTCGCCGTGCAGCGGGACGGCACCCGGGTGCAGGTGCCGCCGCACCCCGTGGAGGTCGTCAACGGCCTCGGCGCCGGCGACGCCTTCGGCGGCGCCCTGTGCGACGGGCTGCTCGCCGGCCGCCCCCTCGCGGACACCCTGCGCCGCGCCAACGCGGCCGGCGCCCTGGTCGCCTCCCGGCTCGCCTGCTCCTCCGCCATGCCCACCGAAGCCGAGCTGGCCGCCCTTCTCGAGGGCGTTCCCACGAACCCCACCACCGACGGGAGGACCACCCGATGACCGACACCCGACGCCTCACCGTCGCCCAGGCGCTGATCCGCTTCCTCGCCGCCCAGCACACCGCCCGCGACGGCAGCAGCCGCCGCTTCCTCACCGCCTGCTGGGGCATCTTCGGCCACGGCAACGTCGCCGGGATCGGCCAGGCCCTGCTCCAGGACCGCGACCTGATGCCCTACCTGCAGGGCCGCAACGAGCAGGCCATGGTGCACGCCGCCACCGGCTACGCCCGGCAGAGCGACCGGCTGCGCGCGCACGCCGTGACCACCTCCATCGGCCCCGGCGCCACCAACCTGGTCACCGGCGCCGCACTGGCCACGATCAACCGGCTGCCGGTGCTGCTGCTCCCCGGCGACACCTTCGCCACCCGGCCGGCCGACCCCGTCCTGCAGCAGCTCGAGGTGCCCTGGGCCGGCGACGTCTCCGTCAACGACGCACTGCGGCCCGTCTCCCGGTACTTCGACCGGATCACCAGGCCCGAGGCGCTGATGCCCGCCGCCCTGCAGGCCATGCGGGTACTCACCGACCCCGTGGAGACCGGCGCCGTCACCCTCGCCCTGCCGCAGGACGTCCAGGCCGAGGCCTACGACTGGCCGGAGGAGTTCTTCGCCGACCGCACCTGGGACATCCGCCGACCGCCGCCCGACCAGGAGGCGCTCGCCGACGCCGTCCGCGCCCTGCGGACCGCCGAACGGCCGCTGATCGTGGCCGGCGGCGGCGTGCACCACAGTGAGGCCGAGGAGGCGCTGCGCGCCTTCGCCGACGCGACCGGCATCCCGGTCGCCTGCACGCAGGCCGGCAAGGGCGCACTGCCGCACGACCACCCGGCCGAGGTGGGCGGCATCGGCCACACCGGCACCGACGTCGCCGACGACCTGGCCCGCCGCGCCGACCTCGTGCTGGCCGTCGGCACCCGGCTGACCGACTTCACCACCGCCTCCGGCACCCTCTTCGCCCACCCCGGCGTGCGGTTCACCGGCCTGAACATCGCCCCCTTCGACGCACACAAACTCGCCGCCCGCCCGCTCGTCGCCGACGCCCGTGCCGGACTGGAGGCGCTCACCGAGGCGCTGCGCGGCCACCGAGTCGACGCCGGCTACGCCGCCGAGTACGCGGAGGGCCGCGACCGCTGGGCGCGGACCGTCGAGGCCGCCTACGCCGCCGACCCGGCCGCCCGCCCCACCCAGACCCAGGTGCTCGGCGTGCTCGACGAGGTCGTCGGGGAGGAGGACGTCGTCATCAACGCCGCCGGCTCGATGCCCGGCGACCTGCACAAGCTGTGGCGCGCCCGCTCCCGCCGCCAGTACCACCTCGAGTACGGCTACTCCTGCATGGGCTACGAGATCCCCGCCGCCCTCGGCGTCCGGATGGCCGCGCCCGACCGCCCGGTGTGGGCACTCGTCGGCGACGGTACCTACCTGATGAACCCGACCGAACTGGTCACCGCCGTCCAGGAGGGACTCGGCATCACCGTCGTGCTGCTGCAGAACCACGGCTACGCCTCCATCGGCGGCCTCTCCCACGAGACCGGCGGCGAGGGCTTCGGCACCGCCTACCGGCACCGGGACGCCGACGGCGGTTTCACCGGCGAACCGCTGCCCGTCGACCTCGGCGCGAACGCCGCCTCACTCGGCGTGGACGTGCTGCGCGCCGCGACCGTCGACGAACTGCGCGACGCGCTGCGCACCGCCCGCGCCTCCCAACGGCCGACCTGCGTGTACGTGGAGACCGACCCGAAGCCCACCGCACCGCCGCCCGCGGCCTGGTGGGACGTGCCGGTCGCCGAGACCGCGCAGCGCCCGGCCGCCCGGGAGGCCCGCGAACGCTACGAACACCACACGACCACCCGCCGCCGGCACCTCTGAGATCACCAACCGCACGGTTATCCTCGCCAGACATGGCACGAGTCGGGTCGCAGCAAGCCCTGAGCTGGCTGCATGCGCTGCGGGACACCGCCCGGGCCGGGCTGCGCGTCGAACGCGCCCGCCTCACGCCCTTCCTGGCGGTCCGCGGCGCGTGCGGCGTCGCCATCGTCATCGGCTGCGCCCTGTGGCTGGGCACGCCGAACCTCGCGGTGGCCGCGGCGTTCGGCGCGTTCGCCGCCGGCATCGCCACCTTCCAGCGCAGCTGGCGGCCCCGGCCCGTGCTGGCCCTGGGCGCCGCCGCCGGGCTGGCCCTGTCCACGTTCGTCGGCTACCTCGTGGTCGGGCACACGGTCGCCTTCGTGGCGCTGATCGCCGCCTGGGCGTTCATGGCCGGCATGGCGTGGGCGCTCGGGCCGACGACCGGCGTCGTCGCCGCGCTGACCGTCGCCGTCATGCTCATCGCCGTCACCCTGCCCACCTCGGTGCTCGGCGCGCTGGCGCACGCCGCACTCATCGCCGCCGGCGGCGTCGTGCAGGCCGGCCTCATCGTGCTCTTCCCGGTCAGCCCGTGGCGGGCCCGCCGCAACGCCCTCGCCGACGGGCTGGCCGGCGTCGCCGACTACGCGCGCCGGCTGCGCCACGACCCGGACGCGGCCTTCGACCCGCAGCCGCTCATGGAGGCCCGCAGCGCCGCCGCCGTCACCACGCGGCAGGCCCGCCGCCGGCCCCGCCAACTGCGCGGCTACCGCGCGCTCGCCGAACGGTTCCGGCCCGTCCTGGCCTCACTCGCCGACCCGGTCGTCGGCGGCGTGCCCGAGGAGGGCCCGCAGCGCGAGCGGGTACGCGACCTGCTGGCCGCCGCCGCGACCGTGCTGGACGCCACCGCACGCGCCATCCGCCGCGGCGAGGCCGTCCGCATCCCCGAGGAGTCCCTGAAAATCCTGCAGGTACCCGAGAGCGGGCCGGTCCTCGACAGCGGGCCCGCCCGCAAGACCGCCATGCGGCTCATCGCGCTCACCGACGACACCGTGGAGGCCGCCCAGGAGCCCGTCGAGGTGACCCGGCGCGTTCCCGGCCTCCCGCCGCGAACCCTTCGCCAGCGCGACGCCGACGCCGGCGACGCCGGCGCGGGAGACCGCCCGCACCACCTGCACCGGCCCTCCGTGCCCGGCCTCCTCCCGCTCGCCGTGCGCGCACTGCGCCGCGAACTGACCTGGTCCTCGCCCGTGCTGCGGCACGCCGTACGGCTGGCCGCCGTCGTCGCCGTCGGCCGGACCCTGGCCGAACTGCTGCCGCAGCAGCACGGCTACTGGGCGCCGCTGACCGCCCTGATGGTGATGCGGCCCGACTTCGCCCAGACCTACCAGCGGGGCGTGGCCAGACTCGCCGGCACCCTCGTCGGCGTCACCCTGGCCGGCACCCTGGTGGCGCTGGACCACCCCGGGCAGTGGCTGAGCGCCGGGCTGGCCGTCGCCGCCGTCTGCCTGATGTACCTGCTGCTGCGCACCGGGTACTCCATCGTCTCGGGCTGCACCGCCGCCTACGTCGTCTTCCTGCTCGACATCGCCGGGTCGAGGTGGCAGCAGACCGTCGCAGAACGGGCCTGGCTGACCGCGCTCGGCGGGCTGCTGGCCATGCTCGGCTACGCCCTCTACCCCACCTGGGAGACGCCCCGGCTGCGCGACCGGCTCGCCGAGTGGCTGGAGGCCACCGGGCGGTACGCCGTCGCCGTGCTGGACGCCTTCGCCCGTCCCGCCGACCGGCGGCCGCGGCAGGTCCGCGACGCGCTGCTGGACGTGCGCTCCGCGCGCCAGGAGTGGGAGCGGGCGCTGACCCGGGCGGGCGCCGAACCCGTGCGGCACCGCGGGCTGAGCAGGCGCAGCACCCGCGAGGCGCAGCTGGCCCTGGTCACGATGGGCCGCGTCACGATGCTGATGGAGGCCCATCTGCCGCCGCGCGACGCCGAACCGTCGGCCGGCTCGGCACGGTTCACCGCCGTGCTCGGCCCGGCCGTCTCCCAGGCGGCCGCCGCGGTACGCGACCGGCGGCCACTGGACTTCTCCGCCCCGCGGGACGCACTGGCCGACTGGCGCTCCACGTGCGAGGCCGAGGACGCCGAACCGGTCGCGCTGCGCGGCTCGGACCTGCTCACCGACGCCCTCGAGGAGCTCGCCGCAGCCGTGCATCCGCGGGCCGCCGCACAGGATTCGGCCGAGGGCTCGGCCAACCGCCCCTGAAAGTGGGATAGTTGATCGCCTCAGCGCTGCGGGGCGGCAGCCGGCGGCGTGCGGCGGAATGCGCAGACGGTCCGAAGGGAAGGCATCTTTCATGCCCATGCAGGTCGATCACCAGGTCCCCGAACTCCACCAGGACCGGCCGCACTCCGCCCGGATGTACGACTACTACCTGGGCGGCAAGACCAACTACCGCGCCGACCGCGCCGCGGCCGGCCAGGTCGTCGCCGCCTGGCCCGGGGTCATGGTCTGCGCCCGCGTCAACCGCGCCTTCATGCGCCGTGCCGGCCGCTGGCTCGCCGCCGAGCAGGGGATACGCCAGTTCCTCGACATCGGCACCGGCATCCCCACCGCACCCAATCTGCACCAGGTCGTCCAGTCCGTGCACCCCGAGGCCAGGGTCGTCTACGCCGACAACGACCCGATCGTCCTCACGCACGCGCAGGCGCTGATGGCCGGAACCCCGGAGGGCCGCACCGCCTACATCGAGGCGGACGCCACCGACCCGGGCGCCATCCTGTCCGCCCCCGAGCTGGCCGAGACCCTCGACATGTCGAAGCCGGTCGCCGTCAGCCTCGTCGCCCTGCTGCACTTCGTCTCCGACAAGCACCGGCCCTACGACGTCATCGAACAGCTCGTGGCCGCCCTGGCGCCCGGGTCGGCTCTCGTCCTGACCCACGTCACCCCGGACTTCGACCCGGAGGGCATCGGCAAGGTCGAGCAGATCTACCGCGCCGGCGGCACCGACGCCCAGGCGCGCAGCAAGGAGGAGTTCACCCGGTTCTTCGACGGCCTGGAGATGGTCGAGCCCGGCATCGAGGTCCCGCACCGCTGGCGTCCGGACGACGGCGGCGCGCCGCACATCGGCGCGGGCGACGTCGACGACGCGGAGGCCAGCATGTGGGCGGGCGTCGCTCTCAAGCGCTGATCTGTCCGCGGCCGACTAGGCTCGGTCCCATGACCGATACGGGCGTGGACGTCTTCGAGGAGCACCGTGCGCGCCTGTGGGCGGTGGCCTACCGGCTCACCGGCTCGGCCGCCGACGCCGAGGACGCCGTGCAGGAGACCTGGGTGCGCTGGCAGACGCTGCCCGTGCGGAGCGAGCCCGTGCGCGACCCGCGCGCCTTCCTGACCACCGTCGTCAGCCGGATCTGCTACGACCAGCTCGGCTCCGCCCGCGCACGGCGCGAGACGTACCCGGGGCCGTGGCTGCCGGAGCCCGTCGTCACCGAGGGCGGCCCGGAGGACCGGGTGGCGCTGGACGAGTCGGTCGGCTTCGCCGTGCTGAAGGTGCTGGAGCAGCTGTCACCCGCGGAGCGGACCGCGTTCGTCCTGCACGACGTGTTCGCGGTGCCCTTCAACGAGATCGCCGAGGTCGTCGACCGCACCCCGGACGCCGTGCGCCAGCACGCCTCCCGCGCCCGGAAGCGGGTACGGGAGGAGGCGCCGCGCCGCCCGGTCGACCAGGCCGAGCACCGGCAGGCCGTCGAGGCGTTCCTCGCGGCCGCCGTCGCCGGTGACTTCGACGCCCTGCTGAACGTCCTCGACCCGGACGTGGAGTGGCGCTCCGACGGCGGCGGCAAGGTCGTCGCGGCCCGCGTGCCGGTCCTCGGCCGCGAGAAGGTGGCGGCCATGATCGTCCGTCTCGTCCGCAACGGCACCTTCGAGAACGCCCGCTTCGGCCTGCGGGAGATCAACGGCGCGCCCGGCCTGCTCTTCTACGCCCCCGAGCGCGACTACCCGGGCGTGGCCGCCTTCGAGGTGCGCGAGGGCCGGATCAGCTGCCTGAACATCGTCGCCAACCCCGACAAACTGCGGCACCTGGACCTGCGGTCCCTCTGACCAGCGCTGCCGCGTCGTCGAGCTGCCGCAGCTCCGCGTCGCTCATCGTCGGGTTGGCGGCACGCCGGGCCCTGGCGTCCGCCAGGAACCCGGCGTCCGGCAGCGCGTCCGGGCCGAGGGCATCGGCCAGGCCGTGCAGCATCTCCCGCGCCCCTTCGGCGAGCGGCGCTCCGGAGACGGCCACCTGGGCGAGGATCAGCGCCGACATCGCCCGGTCCAGCCCGGGCGGCCCCTCCTCGGTGTTCGACCAGTCGATCACCATCGGCCCGTCGGGCGTGAGCATCACGTTGTCGGGATGCAGGTCCAGGTGCAGCACCCGCGCGCCCGGCTTCGCGCCGACCGGCGCCGGCACGGCGTGCAGCCGCCGCAGCAGGTCGCCCAGCAGCGCCCCGGCCGCCCGGACGCCGAACTCACCGCGCTGCACCGCCTGCAGCAGCGTCGGCCCGCTCAGCCGCTGCAGCACCAACTCGGTGTGCCGGGTGTCCGCGTCCGGCGGCCGCACCCGTGGCACCGGGAACCCGGCGGCTGCGAGATGCGCCATGACGGCGGCCTCCGGCCGTGCGTCCATCCCGTCCCGGTACCGACGCAGCACCCACCGCTCGTCGACGGCGAAAACATCCGCGCTGCGCCCCGCCCCGATCAGCTCTCCCCTGTGCATCCGCTCAACCTACTGCGCGGCACTGCTCGTTCATATTCTGGTCACGTGATCGTCACATAGGGCAGGATGCGCTGTCATGACCCTGCTCTCCCCGCCTTCTCCCGCCCCGGACGCCACGAGCTGTCCGGAGTGTTCTGCCGTGCTCGACGTCGACGACCGGTACGTCACGTGGTGCCCCGCCTGCGACTGGAACGTCGATCCCGACGGCGTCCGCGACGACACCGGCACCCGAGCCGGGCGGCGGGCCGTACGGCGACGCGAGGCGGCACGGGCGCGTGCCGAACGGCTCTACGCGGACGTGTCCGCCGCCGGCGACCTGCCGCCCCGGCGCGACGGGGACTGGCTCCTCGCGAGCCTCGTCGCCGGCGCCGTACACCTGGTCACGGCCGGCCTGGTCGTCGCGGCCGTGTGGATGCTGATCGTCGGGCCGCTCGTCCTCCGACTGCTGGGCGTGCTCGCTCTCGGCATCGCCGTTCTGCTGCGCCCCCGGCTGGGCCGGACCGGCGACGACGAGTGGGCCGTGCCCCGCGAACAGGCGCCGGCGCTGTGGGGGCTCGTCGACCGCGTCGCGCAGGAGGCCGGCGCGCCCGCCGTCCACGAGATCCGCGTGACCCACGAGTTCAACGCCTCCTACGGCAAGCTCGGCCTGCGGCAGCGCGGTTCGCTCACGATCGGCCTGGCGCTGTGGGAG
>DASSBO010000241.1:0-6712 GCA_035698655.1 Streptomyces sp. | reverse complement strand
CGCAGGGCGAGCTGGTCTTCACCTCGCTGACCAAGCAGGCCATGCCGGTGATCCGTTACCGCACCCGGGACCTGACGCGGCTGCTGCCGGGCACCGCGCGGCCGGCGTTCCGGCGGATGGAGAAGGTGACCGGCCGCTGCGACGACATGATCATCCTGCGGGGCGTGAACCTCTTCCCCGCCCAGGTCGAGGAGATCGTGCTGCGTACCCCCGGTGTGGCGCCGCACTTCCAGCTGCGGCTGACCCGCGAGGGGCGGATGGACCACCTGACCGTCCGCGCCGAGGCGCGCCCCGGAGCGACGCCGGAGCAGCGTGCCGCGGCGGTGGAGACCATCGCCCGCGGGGTCAAGGACGGCGTCGGGGTGTCGGTGACGGTGGACGTCGTCGCGCCGGAGACGCTCGAGCGGTCCGTCGGCAAGATCCGCCGCATCATCGACGAGCGCGGCTGAGGCACGGCCGGTCCGGTCCGCGCGGCGAAGCGGACCGGTCGTGCACCCGGGGTGCGGCTACCGGGTCTTCTTCAGCGGGTCCTGGCTCGTGTGGCCGCCGCGGGCCAGTTCGGAGCGCTTGTAGGAGTAGCCGAAGTAGACGACGAGACCGATCACGAACCAGACGGCGAAGCGGACCCAGGTCTGCCAGGCCAGGAACGTGATCAGCCACAGCGAGAAGACCACGCCGATCGCCGGGACGACGGGCATGCCGGGGGTGCGGAAGCTGCGGTGCAGCTCGGGCTGCCGGTAGCGGAGCACGATCACCGCGATGCACACCACGACGAACGCCAGCAGGATGCCGATGTTCGTCAGCTCGGCGGCCTCACCGATCGGCACGAGGCCGGCGATGACGGCGGAGGCGCCGCCCACGATCCAGGTGACGCGGGTGGGCACGTGCCGGGTGGGGTGGGTCTTGGCGAACCACTTGGGCAGCAGACCGTCGCGGCTCATGGAGAACCAGACCCGGGTCACGCCGAGCATGAAGGTGAACATGACGGTGAGGATGCCGACGATCGCGCCGACGGCGATGACGTCCGCGATCCCGCCGAGTCCGACGGAGGAGAAGGCGGAGGCCAGGCCGCTGGCCGGGTCGATCTCGGTGTACTTCTGCATGCCGGTCAGCACCAGGCAGACCAGCACGTAGAGCACCATGGCGATGATCAGCGAGTAGATGATCGCCTTCGGCATGTGACGCTGGGAGTCCTTCGACTCCTCGGCGGCGGTGCTCATCGCGTCGTAGCCGAAGACGGCGAAGAACACCGTCGCGGCACCGGTGACGGCGCCGCCCACCCCGAAGGGGAAGAACGGCTCGTAGTTGCCGGTGCTGATGTGGAAGAAGCCGACGCCGATGACGAGCAGGACGACCAGCACCTTGATGCCGACCACCGCGGTCTCGAAGCGGGCGGCGTTCTTGATGCCCAGGTTGAGCAGGTAGGCGATCAGCAGGCACAGGATCATCGCGAACAGGTCCACCCGGTGTCCGTCGCCGGTGCCGGGCGCGCCGAGCATCCAGTGCGGCAGGTCGGCGCCCGCCGACTCGACCAGGAACGAGAAGTAGCCGGAGATTCCGATGGCCACCACGGCGACGATCGCCGTGTACTCCAGCAGCAGGTCCCAGCCGATGAACCAGCCGCCTATCTCGCCCAGCACGGCGTAACCGTAGGTGTAGGCGGAACCGGCCTTCGGGATCATGCCGGCGAATTCGGCGTAGGAGAGCGCGGCGGCGGCGCTGGCGATGCCGGCGATGAGGAAGGAGATCACCACCGAGGGCCCGGCGGTCCCGTTGGCGACGGTGCCGGCAAGCGTGAAGATGCCGGCGCCGATGATGCCGCCGACGCCGATGGCGGTCAGCTGCCACAGGCCGAGGACGCGGGTCAGCCCCTGGCCTTCGCCCTGCCCCTCGGCGCCCTCCTCGATCTGTTCGATGGGTTTGCGGCGGAGTACGCCCTGTGTGCTCCAGAGCCCGGCCATGCCGTGTCCTCTCCGGTGATGCGGATGTTTTCGTCGAGGACGATGACTACCAGGCGTGACGCCGGACGGATAGCCCGGGCCCCTCAGTGGCCGAGAACCGCCATCGCCGCGTTGTGCCCGCCGATGCCGCTGACGCCGCCGCCGCGCACGGAACCGGCCCCGCAGAGCAGCACGTTGGCGTGCTCGGTCTCCACTCCCCAGCGGCCCGTCGACTCGTCGGCGTGCGGGAAGGCGAGGTCGCCGTGGAAGATGTGGCCGCCGGGCAGGCGCAGCTCCTGCTCCAGGTCGAGCGGGCTCTTCGCCTCGATGCACGGCCTGCCGTCGCCGTCGACGGCCAGGCAGTCGGCCAGCGGCTCGGCCAGGTGGGCGTCCAGCTGGGCGGTGACGGCGGCGAGCAGCGCCGCACGCCGCCGGTCGTGGTCCGCGGCGAACAGTGCGGCCGGCGCGTGCAGGCCGAAGAGGGTCAGGGTCTGGTAACCGCTGCGGGCCGCCTCCCCGCCGAGGATGGTGGGGTCCGTGAGCGAGTGGCAGTAGATCTCCGAGGGCGGCGCCGCGGGCAGTTCGCCGGATGCGGCCTGCCGGTAGGCGGTCTCCAGCTGCTCGTAGCCCTCGGCGATGTGGAAGGTGCCGGCGAAGGCGTCCTCGGGCGCCACGGAGGTGTCCTTCAGCCGTGGCAGCCGCTTGAGCAGCATGTTGACCTTCAGCTGCGCGCCCTCGGCCTTGTGCGCAGCGGCGTCGCCCAGGATGCCGGCCAGCACGTCGGGCGAAGCGCCGACCAGGACGTGACGTGCCGCGACCGTGCCCGTTCCCGAGTCGGTGTGGTAGGTCAGCTCGGCGGAGCGGCCGTCGGTCTCCAGGGTGTCGACGGTGTGTCCGGTGCGGATGTCGGCGCCGGCCCGGCGGGCGGCGTCGGCGAGCGCGTCGGTCAGCGCTCCCATGCCACCGACCGGCACGTTCCAGTCGCCGGTGCCGCCGCCGATCACGTGGTAGAGCAGGCAGCGGTTCTGCAGCAGCGAGGGGTCGTGGGCGTGCGAGAAGGTGCCGATCAGGGCGTCGGTGAGGACGACCCCGCGGACCAGGTCGTCGTCGAAGTACTCCTCGACGCTCTCGCCGACCGGCCGTTCGAACAGCGCCTGCCAGGCGGCCTCGTCGTCGATGCGGGAGCGCAGTTCGTCCCGGGTGGGCAGCGGTTCGGTCAGCGTCGGGAAGACGCTCTCGGCGACCCGGCCGGTCATGGCGTAGAAGCGCTGCCAAGCCTCGAACTCCCGGTCCGAGCCGGTCAGGCGGGCGAACGCCTCCCGGGTGCGGGCCTCGCCGTGCCCCACGAGCAGCCCGGTGGGCCGCCCCTCGCGTACCGCCGGCGTGTAGGAGGAGACGCTGCGCCGGCGCACCTCGAACCGCAGCCCGAGGTCGGTCATGATCTGCCGCGGCAGCAGGCTCACCAGGTAGGAGTAGGCCGACAGCCGGGCGTCGACGCCGGGGAAGGGCCGGGTGGAGACCGCGGCCCCGCCGGTGCGGGCGGCGCGTTCGAGCACCAGTACCCGCCGGCCGGCACGGGCGAGGTAGGCGGCGGCGACCAGGCCGTTGTGGCCGCCGCCGACGATCACGGCGTCATAGGGCTTCTCGACGGGCATGGCTCTTCGTAACACGCGCGGCCGCACCCCGGCCAGCGTGCGGGGACCGTTCGTCCTGTTCACGGCGGTGCTGCGACGGGTACGCGGCACTGACCCGCGCGGAGGAAGCAGAGCGGCGCCGTTCCCCGCGCGGCGTGAAGCTGGTTGAGTGGGCGGATGTCCGAGTCCCGTGCCGGAGGCGGAGGCAGTCATGAAGCAACTGATCAATGTGCCCGAGACGGTGGTGGCGGACGCGCTGCGGGGCATGGCGGCCGCTCATCCGCAGCTGTCGGTGGACGTGGAGCACCACATCGTGCTGCGGGCGGACGCGCCCGTCACGGACAAGGTGGGGCTGGTCTCGGGAGGCGGTTCGGGTCACGAACCGCTGCACGGGGGCTTCGTCGGTCCGGGGATGCTGGACGCCGCCTGCCCGGGCGAGGTGTTCACCTCACCGGTCCCCGACCAGATGGTGCGTGCCGCGGCGGCGGTGGACAGCGGGCGCGGCGTGCTGTTCGTGGTGAAGAACTACACCGGTGACGTGCTGAACTTCCAGATGGCCGCGGAGCTCGCCGAGGACGAGGGTGTCCAGGTCGCCACGGTGCTCGTGCACGACGACGTGGCGGTCTCGGAGGACGGCGGCGCCGGCCGGCGCGGTACGGGCGGCACACTGTTCGTGGAGAAGATCGCGGGTGCGGCCGCCGCCGAGGGCGCTCCGCTGGAGCGGGTGGAGTCCGTCGCCCGCCGGGTGGCGGAGTCGGCGCGCAGTTTCGGTGTCGCTCTCAGTCCGTGCACCACGCCGGCCAGGGGCGTGCCCACCTTCGACCTGCCCGAGGGTGAGCTGGAGCTGGGCATCGGCATCCACGGCGAGCCCGGTCGTGAGCGGCGCGCCATGATGACCTCGGGAGAGATCGCCGACCTGACCGTCGATGCCCTCCTGGAGGACCTGCGCCGTCCGGAGCCGGTGCTGCTGCTGGTCAACGGCATGGGCGCCACGCCGCTGCTGGAGCTGTACGGGTTCCACGCGGAGGTGCAGCGGGCGCTGAGCGAGCGGGGCGTCGCGGTGGCGCGGACGCTGGTGGGGAACTACGTGACCTCGCTGGACATGGCGGGCGCGTCGGTGACGCTGTGCGGCGCCGACGAGGAGACGCTGCGATGGTGGGACGCGCCGGTGAACACCCCGGCACTGCGCTGGCGTGCCTGACGCGCCGGCGTGTTCGACGGTCATCCGTTCGAAAAGGAGGTTGTCGTGTCCGATTCCGTCGGCGACGGTCACGGTCCGCTCTTCGACGCCGCTCTCGCCGCCCGCTGGCTGACGGCCGTGTCCGCCGCGGTGGACCAGGAGGCCGACCGGCTCACGGAGCTGGACTCGGCGATCGGCGACGCCGACCACGGGGGGAACCTGCGGCGCGGCTTCGGCGCGGTCGTCGCGTCCCTGCAGGAGGAGTCGCCCGGTACCCCGGGCGCCGTCCTGCAGCTGGCGGGACGCCGGCTGGTCTCCACCGTCGGCGGCGCGTCGGGGCCGCTGTACGGCACGTTGCTGCGGCGGGCCGGCAAGACCCTCGGTGAGACGGAGCGGGCCTCCTGGGCGGAGGTCGCCGCCGCGCTGCGGCAGGGGGTCGAGGCCGTGGCGCAACTGGGCGGCGCGGCCGCCGGCGACAAGACGATGCTGGACGCGCTGCTGCCGGCGGTGACGGCCATGGAGGGAGCCGCGGCGCGGGGCGCCGGGGCCGCCGCGGGCGCCGCCGCCGACGCCGCACGGGAGGGGTCGGAGGCGACCGTGCCGCTGCGGGCACGCAAGGGCCGGGCGAGCTACCTGGGCGAGCGGAGCATCGGTCATCTCGATCCGGGCGCCGCCTCGTCGGCGCTGCTGCTCGCGGCGCTCGCGGAGGTGACCGGCGGTGAGTGAGACGTCGTCGGCCGGGGGCGCTGCGCGCGTCGGCCTCGTGCTGGTCTCGCACAGCGCGCCGGTGGCCGAGTCGGTGGCCCGGATGGCGGCCGCGCTGGCCGGCGGCGGGGACACCGCGCCGCTGGCTGCGGCGGGCGGCACTCCGGACGGCGGGTTCGGCACGGACGCGGACGCGGTCACCGAGGCGGCCCGCCGGGTCGACCAGGGCGCCGGGGTGGTGCTGCTGGCCGACCTGGGCAGCGCGGTGCTCACGGTGCGCACCCTCCTGGCGGAGGGCGACGTGCTGCCGGCGGATGCGCAGCTGCTGGACGCGCCGTTCGTCGAGGGAGCGGTCGCGGCCCTGGTGACCGCCTCGGGCGGCGGCACGCTCGACGCGGTCGCGGCGGCCGCCCGGGAGGCCTACGACTACCGCAAGCTCTGAGGGCCGGCGGGCCGCCGCCGCGCCGCGCCGCTCACTCGGTGTTCGCGTGCGCGGCGCGTGCCCGCTCGTTGTCGACGTCGCGCAGGTGGGCCAGGCGCAGCGCGACCACGTCGAGCACCAGGTGGGTGGCCTGGTCGAAGAGGCTGGACAGCGGCTGGATGCTGGCGGCCTCGCCGGGACGGCGGTACTTGGTCGCGGCGGGGACCGTCAGCGTGGTGTCGGCGAGTGCGGCCAGCGGCGAGTCGGGGGCGGTGGTCACCGCGAGCACTGCCGCGCCGGCGCGCACGGCCTGTTCGGCGGTGCGCACGGTGCCGGCGGTGGTGCCCGATCCGGAGACGGCGAGGAGCGTGTCGCCGTCGGCGACGGCCGGGGTGGTGGTCTCGCCGACGACGTGCACCCGCAGTCCCAGGTGGGTGAGCCGCATCGCGAACGCCTTGGCCATGAAGCCGGAGCGGCCCTCTCCGGCGACGAAGACCCGCCCGGCAGCCTGCAGCCTGTCGGCCAGCCCTGCGACGGCAGCGGGGTCGACGGCGTCCAGCACGCCGGTCAGTTCACCGAGCACCGTGCGGGTGAGGCCGGTGACGGCTTCGTCGGCGTGGTCGGTCATGGGTGGTTCCTTTCGGTGGTGCGGGCTCCGGCCGCCGCGGCGAGTTCCCGGGCGGCGGTCAGGGGATGCGCGGCTGCGGTGACGGCGGAGCCGACGATGACGCGCAGCTCTCCGGGGCCGGCGTTCAGTGCGGGAAGGTCGGCGGGGCCGAGGCCGCCTGCGACGGCCACCCGCCGGCCGTGGCGCCAGTCGCCCAGCTGGGCG
>DASSBO010000240.1:0-8518 GCA_035698655.1 Streptomyces sp. | reverse complement strand
GATGAGGGCGATCTCGCCGGTCTCCCGGTTCTTGCCGACGATCGCGTTCGGGCGGGCCCGGCCGATCAGGTACGTGCGGCGGGGCGCGACGGTCGTGTGAGGTGTCGTCACCCGCGATCACCTCCGGAGGTGCTGCGGTCGTTGTGCGGGCTGCGGGCGCCGGCGGAGCCCGCGTGGTCGGCGCCCCGGGGCGCCGGCGGCGCACCGCCGCCCTTGGCCGGGCGGGAACCGTGGGCGGCGACGCCGCCCGAAGCCGGGTTGGCGGGGCGCTGCGGGCCGCTGCGCGCGCCGCCGTCACCACCGCCGGACGTGGCCCCGCCTCCGCCTCCGGCCGGTGCCTGGCCGCGGGCGCCGTGGGTGCTGATGCCCTGGCGGAGCAGGTGCGCGGGCGACGAGACGGCGGCCACGGCGCGGCTGGAGGCGGCGTCCGCGCTCGCGCCGCGCTGGGCGACGATCTCGTCGCCGAAGCCGGGCACGAAGCGGTAGATCATCGCGGAGGCGAAGATGGCCAGCAGGATGATGGCCAGCCCGGAGACGACGGCGGAGAAGGCGTTCGGCCCGTCGTCGTTGGCCAGCGCGCCGGCCAGGCCCAGCACGATCACGATGACGGGCTTCACGAGGATCACGGCGATCATCAGGCCCGCCCAGCGGCGCACGTGTTTCCACAGGTTCTTGTCGACGAGCCCGGCGTACACGGCTGTGCCGAGCAGTGCGCCGGCGTAGAGCAGGGCGGCCCGCACGACGAGTTCGAGGTAGAGCACGCCGGCGGCGAGCACCGAGATCAGCGACACGACGATCAGCATGATCGGGCCGCCGCCGATGCCCTCGCCCTTTTTGAGCGCCTCGGAGAAGGTGCCGAAGAAGGCTTCGGTGTCGCTGCGCGTGCCGGTGGCCAGCGCGTCGGTGATGCCGTCGGTGGCCGTGACGACGGTGTAGAGGATGAGCGGCGTGAAGGCGGACGCGAGGACGACGAGCCAGAGGAAGCCGACGGCCTCGGTGACGGCCTCCGTGAACGGCACGCCGCGCACGGCGCGCTTGGCGACGGCGAGCAGCCAGAGGATGAGCGTGAGGATGGTGGATGCGGCGAAGACGACGGCGTACTGGCGGAGGAAGGAGGTGTTGGTGAAGTCGACGTGGGTCGTCTCGTTGACGAGGCCGGACAGGGCGTCGACGACGTAGGCGGCGGCCTTGGCGCAGCCCTGGGCCAAGGACGACAGGGGGTCGAGTGGGTTGCTCGGCGCCACGGAGGGGGCTCCGCCCCCGGCGCCACCGGTTTCGCAGTAGTCCTTCGCCGCGCCCACGATGAGATCACACTTGTCGTCTGCCGACGGTGAGGGAGACGGATCTGCCGTCGCACGGGTGGCGAGAGCGAGGGCTGTGCCCTGCAAGGTCGCCAGCGACAGGCCGAGGGCGAGGGCGCGCGCTCGCAGGTCAGCGGGCATAGGTGAACCCTCCGTACTGCTCGACCGCTCTGGCGATCTCGTCAGCGCTGGACGCCTTGTTGTCCCCGGTCACAGGGGCGGGGCCGTCCTTCTGCGCGAACCCGGTGACCTTCCAGTCGCCGTCGGTCCACGACAGATCGAACTGCATGGTGAACCAGTCGCTGGTCACGGGGTTCGTCGATCCCTTGCCGGCGATGCCGAAGACACCGGTGCACCACACGTCCACGCTGGCGGCGCTGTCGCTGAAGTCGGTGACTTTCGTGCCGACGGGCGCAGTACGGGACACGTAGGTCATGCCGTCCTGCGCCGTTCCGTCTTCGTTGAGGCCCAACTTCGCCAGGAAGTCAGCCGAGTACGCCTTGTCCATCTTCGAGCGCATCGCGTCGACCTTCGAGGGGGCGAAGACCTGGCCGACGATGGCGCCCCTTTGTGCCGGCTGGATGATGCGAGCAGACACCAGCGCCACGGCGTAATTCGCTGCGGCGGACTGCGCCCCCTGTTTGGTGTGGGCGAAGCCCGAGGGGATGCCCGTCGCGTCGTCCTTCGCGCCCGCCGGCTGTTCGCCGGTCGGGGCGGTGGGTGCCGCTCCGTGGCCGCCGCCCTTGCCGGTGGTGTCGCCGCCGCCGTCGCCGCCGCGGTTCGCGAAGGCGATCGCCGCGATCAGCAGGACGACGACGCCCACCACCATCAGCACGCTGCGGCCCGGCCGGGCGGGGCCCCGGCCGACGCCGTACACGTCCCCGTCCTCGCCCGGCAGGCGGGTGCGGGTCGCCGAGCGGACCTCCTCGCCCGCGCCGTACTCGTCGCCGCCGATGCTCATTCCGGGCGTGCCCCCTTCTCATGGAACAGCCAACCGCCGTCACTGCATTGTCGCCTCACACGACGTTAGCCGTGGTACAGGTTCCATACTGCGGTCTGTCCACAGCACCGGCCATCTCTTCAGACGAGATGGGCGCACCGGCCGGTGCACGAGGGGCGCGTGCCGTCGTGCCGTGTCTCCTCGGCGATGGCAGCCCGTTGGCCGCCGCATGGTCGCCGCGTCGGACAACTCCCGCTCAATGGCAACCGGTTGTAGTCTGGTGGTCGTGTCCGGTGACAGCGTCCCACCCGGTGAGCCACACCGCCCGCGCGACGTGGTCGTGGAGGGGCTGCGGCGACGCATCTCCCAGGGGGAGCTGCGGATCGGCGCGCACCTGCCGACGCAGGCGGAGCTGAGCTCGCAGTACGACGCGCCGCGCGGTGCGGTGCGGCGGGCTCTGGAGGACCTCGAGCGGGAGGGCCTGATCCGGCGGGCCGGGCAGGGGACACCGGCCGTCGTCGTCGAGACGCGCAGCCCCGCCCCCGACGCCTCGCGCGGTACGCGCGCTCCGCGCTGGGACGCGGCGAACCCCTCTCCGCGTTCGCGGCCCGCCGGGCGGGAGTTGTCCGAGCGGGTGGCGCGGGCCTTCCGCAGTGAGCGGGTCGCCATCGACGCGTACTGCTTCAACGGTGAGACGCTCGCCTCGGCCCTGGCCGCGCCGGTTGTCGCACTGACCTCCGGCGAGGGACCCCGGCCGCGTTCCGTCTCGCTGCGCATGCTGCTGCCCGATCCGGAGCGGCTTCTGGAGCTTCCCCGGGTGATCGACGAGCCGGCCGACCCGCGGCCCCGCGAGCGGCTGCGCACGGTCATCGACCACATCCACGGTTCGCTGCGGCACTCGCTGCAGATGCTCGCCGTACGGGAGTTGGTGCCCGAGGTGAGTGTCGAGGCGCGGCAGGTGGCCATCACGCCGACGCAGCGCGTGTACATCCTCAACGGCGAGGAGGCGCTGGTCGGGCACTACCAGGTGCAGCCGCGCACGGTGGAGCTCGCGCGGGACCCGATGGAGATCTACGACCTGCTCGGTCTGGACGGCATGCTGTTCCGGCACACGGCCGTGCCGGGAGACCGGCTGACGGCCGACTACGTGCAGCAGACGCAGATGTGGTTCGACTCGCTGTGGTCCACGATCGCGCGTCCGCTGGACGTGTGACGGCCGCCGGCTCGCTCAGGAGGCGAGCAGTACGAGCAGCAGAAGGGTCGCCAGGCACATGGCGGTGCCGGACGGCCGGGCGTGGTGGACGGCGGGGCGCGGCCGGGCGTCGCAGACGAACAGGGTGAACAGGACGACGGCGGCGGTGGTCTGCCAGCCGAGGGCGGTCAGCAGGTCGACGAGAGACGGCAGCAGTTCCAGAACCAGGTGTGTGCGAATGGTCGCTCCCATGACAGGGCCTCCTTCGAATCACTCTCCTCAGCGCACAAACGGACCGGATACTTCGGTGGGCCGCTGGGATCGGCCGTGGTATCCGATGGTTGTTTGATACCCGTGGACATTGGTCACCATTTGGGTGCGGCTGGACCAACATGGCACCTGTGGTGGTCGGTTGGTCGGCCATTGACCGGTCAATCGGCGTGCGCCTCTGGCAATTGACCGAGACATGCAGCCGACTGTCCCGGGCTGATCGTCGGTTGTAGCCTCTTCCCGTGGCTTCCATGACCAGTGGTCCTGACGAGGACGAAGCCGGGGAGTCGCCCCGCTACCGGCAGATCGCCGCGGAATTACGGGACCGGATCACCGGCGGGCATCTGGCGGTGGGCGATCTGCTGCCGAAGCAGCACCAGTTGCAGCGCCGCTACGGGGTCGGGCGCGGCACGGTGCAGAGCGCGCTGCGGCTGCTGCGCGACGAGGGGCTGATCGAGGAGGGCGTGCCGGGCCGCGGTGCGCGGGTGGCGGACCGGCTCACGCTGCTGCAGCCGCTCGCACACCACATCGCGCGGGCGTTCGCGGCCCGTGACGTGTCGCTGGACGTGTGGTCGCTGACGACGGAGAACCTGAGCAAGGCCGTGCAGAACCAGGCGGACCGGATACGCCAGGGCCACCACCGGCCGCACTCGATAGCCGTCCGCGTGCTGCTGCCGGACCTGGAGACAGAGCACCCCTATCCACGGCATGTGGACGACCCCTCCGACCCGCGCCCGCTGCAGCGGCTGCGGCACGAGATACGCACCTACGCGAGCGCGCTGGAGCACTCGCTGACCGCTCTGGCCGAGGAGCGGCTCGTGGGCAGCGTGCGGGTGGAGATACGCGGCATGCCCACCATCCCGGGCGAGAAGCGGTACATCATCAACGACAACGAGGTGCTCACCGGCTTCTACTCGATCCGCCGGCACCACATGCGCAACAACCCGGACGGCACCTCGCTGGACATACTGCAGCTGCACAGCGACGGAAGCCTGTTCCCGTTCTCGCGGGACACCGGCAGCGGCGCCGGCTCGCTGGACGAGGAGCGCTTCGCGCAGATCAAGCTGTGGTTCGAGTCCCGCTGGACGCAGGTGGCCCGGCCGCTGCCGCTCGCGCACTGAACGGCGGGAACGCGTCCGGCTGGATCAGTTCTCCCCGACGCCCTCGACGAAGTGGTCGAACTCGTCGTTGCGCACGCCCAGCACGAACGCATCCCACTTCGCCTGCGTGGTGGTGACGACGGTCTCCGGTTCGTCGCTCTGCCGCAGGTACACCAGGTCGCCCGCGCCGAAGGCGATCTCGATGCACTCCGCCTGCGGATCGGGGTCGTCGGTGGCCCGGACCCAGTCCAGGCCGCTCAGGTCGCCGGTGTCGGTCATGGCGGACAGCCTACGGCGCCGTCAGACCGCCATGCCGTACACGATGGTGAACACCGTGCTGAGCGAGCCGATGATGAAGACGCCCGTCAGGCCGGCGACGATGAGGCCCTTGCCCTGTTCGGCGCTGAAGGTGTCGCGCAGCGCGGTCGCACCGATGCGCTGCTTGGCGGCGCCCCACACGGCGATGCCGAGGCACAACAGGATGGCGACCGCCATCACGACCTCGATCATCACCCGCGCCTCGTTGCCGAGGGAGCCGAACGGCCCCCAGTCAGGGGCGATTCCGCCGATGATGGTGGTGATGTCACCCTTGTCGGCTGCCAGGATCATGTGTAACTCACCGCCCTGATCGGGGTCGTGGAGGTCCGCCTCGGTGAACGGCGGTTGGCGCGAACTGTTCTGACTGTACCGCCGACTTGTGACAGCGCGCCGCATATGGGGGAGGGTTGTGACGTGCGGAAGACATGGGTGGCGCTCGGCGTGGGCACCGGGGGGCTCGGTGCGTTCATGGCGCTGCTTGTCGTCGGCACCTACATCGCCGCCGCCGGGCTGGCGGGGCGGGCCGGTGCACCGGTCACGCTGGCCGAGGGTGCGGTGCCCGCGGCCTACGACGACATGGTGGAGCGCTGGGGGAACACGTGCCCCGCGCTGAACCCCGCGCTGCTGGCGGCCCAGTTGTACCAGGAGAGCGGCTGGCGGCCCGACGCGCACAGCGGCGCCGACGCCCGCGGCATTGCGCAGTTCATCCCGGGCACCTGGGCCGTGCACGGCATCGACGGCGACGGAGACGGCGACCGGGACGTGTGGGACCCGGCCGACGCGATCCCCTCGGCCGCGAGCTACGACTGCGAACTGGCCGCCGACGTGGCGGACGTGCCGGGCGACCCGACGGACAACATGCTCGCGGCCTACAACGCCGGCCCCTACGCGGTCATCAAGTACGGCGGCATTCCGCCGTACCGGCAGACGCAGAACTACGTGGCGACCATCCGCAAGCTGGAGAAGAGCTTCGCGGCGCCGCGCGGCCGGGTGGACCCGTCGCGGCAGGCGGCCGGCGCCATCAACTTCGCGCAGGACAAGCTGGGCACGCCCTACCTGTGGGGCGGCGACGGCACCGCGGCCGACGGCGGCCGGTTCGACTGCTCCGGGCTGACGAAGGCCGCCTACGCGTCCGTCGGCGTCGAACTGCCGCGGGTGGCGAACAACCAGTGGAACGCCGGTCCGCACCCGCGGCGCGACGAACTGCTGCCCGGGGACCTCGTCTTCTTCGCGTACGATCTCGGTGACCCCCGGTCGATCCACCACGTGGGCATCTACGTGGGCGGCGGATACATGATCGATGCGCCCTATACGGGTGCGAAGATCCGCTTCGACCCGATCGACTCGCCGGACTACTTCGGGGCCACGCGTCCCACGGCAGGGTGACTTCGCCCGCGACGGGTGACGAGATGCGTGACGAATCGCGTACGCTGTGTCATCGGCGGCCGCTGAGCTGCGCGGACGGATCACCCTTGCATAACGTCCGCGTGATCTTTCGGTGGAGAGTGGAACGCCGGGTGCCTTTCCCGGCGTTCTCTCGGTGCGGAACGGGCATTCCGTCGAGTACGACCGCGGGGGAAACGGGGACCGGCAGGACGAACAGGCGGCGCTGACCCACAGCGGCAGACCACAGGGACCGAAGGGGCTGTTACCGGGATGGCTGGATGGGACAACCCCGACGTCGAGGTGCTCTACGACGTCAACGGGTTGGCGAAGGACGCACCCGGCTGGGTCGATCACACGATGGCCGTCGTCGGTGAGTACGGCATCATCGCGGCGCTTCTCCTGCTCACCCTCTGGGGCTGGTGGTCCGCGCGCCGCCGCAGCGTGGACGGTGAGGCCGCCGCGGTCTCCCTGGCCGGCCTGCTGTGGGCGCCGCTGGCCGCCGGAGTGGCGCTGCTCGTCAACATTCCGGTGCGCGGCCTGGTGGAGCGGCCCAGACCCTTCGTCGACCACAAGGGGCTGGACGTCCTCGTCGACGGCAAGAACGACTTCTCCTTCGTCAGCGACCACGCCACGCTGACCATGGCCCTGGCCGTCGGGCTGTTCATGGTGCACCGCAGGCTCGGCCTGGCCGGTATCGCCCTGGCCGTCCTGGAGGGCTTCTGCCGCGTCTACATGGGCGTGCACTACCCGACGGACGTGCTCGGCGGTCTCGCGCTGGGCACCGCCGTCGCCCTGCTGCTGGCGCCGGCCGCGCTGTGGGCGCTGACGCCGCTCACCCGCCGGGCCGGCGACAGCCGGCTGCTGGGCCGGCTCGTCTGGGCCGGCCCGCCCGCCGACGCGGCCGAGGGCCGTCCGTCGGAGGCGGACGAGCCGCAGCGGGCGAAGCCCGCATCGGCGCGGCGCCGCGACCGCTACGACGGCGATCTGGCGGCCTAGGACACGCCCCGGGCCCTGAACCGCCGCCCCCACATGCCCGCCCGACCGTGACGGTCACCGTCGGCAGTCGTTAAGGCCATCGAGTGCTGAGACGGCGATGGGGGTCGGCAGGCAGATGGTGGTGCGACGGTTCGGGCGGAGGCGCGCTGTCCGTGCCGCAGCCGCCACAGGCCTTGCCGCGGTTCTTCTGTGCACGGTCGCCGGCTGCGGCAGCGGCGCCGTCGCCGGAGTGGCCGCCGAGACGGCGATGCCCGACGACCCGCTGTCCGTGGTCCGCAACGCGGCCGACGTGCTCGCGCAGGCCGGCAGCTCCAAGGCGCGCACCGCGGTCGAGATGGCCAACGGGGGCACTCGCGTCACCGCGCGCGGCCGCGGCGGCTTCGACTACCGCGAACAGCTCGGACGGCTCCGGATCAGCCTGCCGCACGAGGCGTCCGGCGCCCCGATGGGCCGGCCCGTCACCGAACTGATCGCTCCGGGCGACCTGTACATGAAGAACCGGGGAGCCGGAGTCCCTCCGGACAAGTGGGTGTGGGTGGACACCACCTCGCTCGCCGACGGCAACCTGGTGACCGGCGGTGCGACGGACCCGCTCAGCGCGGCGGAACTGCTGCGCGGCGCCCACCACGTCGCCTACGAGGGGACGACGGAGCAGCACGGTGTGCCGGTCCGGCACTACAGCGGGGTGGCGAACATCCGTGCGGCCGCCGAGGCGGCCACCGGCGAGGCGCACGAACAGCTGTCGGCGGCGGCAGCCGGCTTCACCGACGACGACGTGCCCTTCGACGCCTACTTCGACGACCGGGGCCGGCTGCGCAAGGTCGCCTACCGGTTCAGCGTCGCGGACGGCGGGGGCACCGTCGCCTCCACCACGTCGCTGAGCGACTTCGGCACCCCGGTCACGGTCTCGCTGCCCGAGCAGGAGGACATCTACTCCGGCGCGATCGCCCCGCCGGGATCCGGGACGGCCGGCCACTGAGTAGTCCGGCAGGGGTAAATGGTTCGGAAGGGCCAT
>DASSBO010000239.1:0-3880 GCA_035698655.1 Streptomyces sp. | reverse complement strand
GGCGCCCGGCGGGATCTCCCCCGGCGGGAAGGTGGCGTGCACCGGTTGGCGCAGCCGTACGGCGCGGTCGAAGCCGCTGCCGGGCGGGATGCGCTCCTGCCGCTGCGGTGGCAGACCGGGCGGCAGGCCTGCCCGGACGCTGGAGGCGATCCGTTCGACGATGAGTGCCTCGCTGCCCGAGCCGGGATCGTCGGGCTCGGGGAGCAGGTAGATGCCGCACTCGTCGGCCAGCACGGGCACGATGACCCGGCTCAGTGCCGCGAAGGCGTCCACGGCCTGCGGCGACTCCGCGATGGCCGCACTGGCGTGCGCCAGCAGTTCGGTGCGCCGCCGCTCCCGCCAGCGCGCCTCCACGTCGCGGCAGGAGCAGACCCACTCCACCACCCGGCCGTCCTCCTTGACCGGCGTGGCCCGCAGGTGGCAGTGCCGGTACGAGCCGTCCCGGGTGCGCAGCCGGTATTCGTGCTGGAAGACGTCCGGCACCTCACGCACGGCGGTCAGCCAGGCCGCGCGCAGCGTCTCCCGGTCCTCCGGGTGCGCCGCGGACAGCCAGCCGTGGCCGCGGAATGACTCCCAGTCCATGCCGGTCACCTGCTGCCACTCCGGGCTGCGTTCGATGACGCGTCCTTCGGGGTCGGAGACCCACACCTGCTGGGCGATGGTGGCGACGAGGCTGCTGTAGCGCTGCAGCACGCGGCGGCGTTCCTCGGAGAGCCGGCTGAGCCGCTCCTCGGTGGCGATCTGCTCGGTCATGTCGACGGCGACCACGACGATCCCTCCGTCGTCGTGCGGGATGGCGGTGGGCGAGAGCGAGAAGGTGAAGTAGCGCTCCTCGGTGCCGCCCCTGCCGCTGCGCACGGTGACGGGTGCGCTGGTGAACGTGCGCGCCCGGCCGCTGCGCAGCACCTCGTCCAGCACGTCGATGTACTGCTGTTGCCGCAGGTCGGGGAAGATCTCGCGGACCGACAGGCCGAGCGGGCGGTCGCCGAACGTCTTCCGGTAGAAGGCGTTGGTGTACGTCAGCACGTGCTCCGGCCCGCTGGTCACCGCCACGGCGACCGGTGCGGGGTCGAACACCTCCAGCGGGAGGCCGCTCGGCGTGTCCCCGTTTGCCTCCATACGCACAGGGTCCCACCGTCGCGGGCGCCCGTCCCGCTGCGCGTATCGGCCGGGCTACCCCGGCGGGGCGGGGCGGCGGTCCGGGCCGCTCAGAGCTTGGCGGCCACGGAGCCCTTGAGCATCTGCAGGTCGACGGCCTGGGCCATGGCCCGGTAGCCGTTGTCGCTGGGGTGCAGGTGGTCGCCGGAGTCGTAGGCCTTGCGCAGCCGCCCGGGGTGGGCCGGGTCGCGCAGGGCGGCGTCGAAGTCGATCACCGCGTCGAAGACGTCGCCCGTGCGGATCTCCTGGTTGACCTGCTGGCGCACGGCCTCCAGCCGCGGGCTCCAGGTGCGGTGTCCGACGGCGGGGGTCAGCGTGCCGCCGATCACCCGGATGCCCTGCTGGTGCGCGATCTGCGTGAGCTGCCGCAGGCCGGTCAGGATCGCCTCGGGGTCCGTCTGGTGCGGCCTTTTGAGGATGTCGTTGAGGCCGAGCTCGATGATCACGGCTTTCACGCCGGCGTGGTCGAGGACCCGGTGCATGCGGTGCAGGGCGCTGGGGCCGTTGTTCGGCGAGTAGCGGGCGCCGTCGATGAGGATGCGGTTTCCGCTGATGCCGGCGTTGAGCACGCTGTAGTGCGGGGCGTCCCGCTCGGTGCGCAGCCGCTCGGCCAGGAAGTCGGTCCAGCGGCGGTTGGCGCCGGGGCTCGAGGTGATGCCGTCGGTCAGCGAGTCGCCGATCACGGCCACGGCACCCTGGACGTCGCTGTTCCACACGTCCACGCCGGTCAGGTAGCGCCAGTACGGGCTCTGCCGGTCGAAGGCGGTGCCCGCCACGTCTTCCGTGCGGTCGCCGGCGGCGACGTAGTTCGTCTGGCGCGCCCACGGGTGGTAGGTGACGGGGCCGGAGGGCTCGGACGAGTAGGTGGTCACCAGCAGGTCGGCGGCGGCGGGCACGTTCAGCCGGACCGGGTCGCTGGTGACGCGGCCGCCGGCCGGGATCGTCACGGAGCCGTCGTTTCCGAAGGTCAGGCGGCGCATGGTGCCGGCCGCGGCCGTGGGGCTGCTCGGTGCGGCCGCCAGTGCGAGCGTGGCGTGCGTGATGAGCAGGGGGCGGGCGCCGAAGAGGTTGGACAGGTGGATGCGGGCCCGGCTGCCGCCGACGGAGGTGTGCACGACGTTGCGGAACGAGACGTCGGCCGTACCGTTCCGCGTGTGCGGTTCGGCTGCGGCGGGTGCGGCCGACCAGGTGCCGACCCAGTTGCCCGACGAGGCGGGGGCCGCATGGCCGCCGGAGCGCGGGCCGGACGCGCTGAACGCGTTCCGTTCCCCGCCGATGCCGACGAAGATCGCCGTCGAGACGAGCACGACGACGGCTGCAAGCCCGGCAAGCAGGGCATAACCCGTGTTCCTGGTCATGCGCGTCCAGACTCCTCGCTCGGCAGACGGAGGCACACGGCACTCCGGGTGGTCGGCTCCTTCATGATCCCACGTATGGGGGAAGGCTTCGAACCGTACAGATGACGAAACGTGCGCCTGCGTTCCCCCCTTCGGGCAGGAGAATGGGCATGGCGCGGTGTCTTACCGCCGGTCAGGGGGAAGGGTGGCTCGGATGGAACGCACGACGGCGGACTCGCGCGAGGCGCGTGAACGACCGCCTGTGAGAGTGCTCACAGGCGGTGCGGGAGCGCTGACTCCGGCCGACATGGAGCGCCGGCGCGGCGTCCGGCGGATGAAGACGATCGCCACCGGGGCGCTGCTGGTGATGGCGACCGTCTACGCCCTGGCGACGTGGGCGGGCGGCGCGGGGGCGGGTGGCTGGGCCGGTTACGTCGCGGCCGCGGCGGAGGCCGGCATGGTCGGCGCGCTGGCCGACTGGTTCGCCGTCACGGCGCTGTTCCGGCACCCGCTGGGGCTGCCCATCCCGCACACCGCCATCATTCCCACCAAGAAGGACCAACTGGGGCGGAGCCTGGGCGACTTCGTGGGCGAGAACTTCCTGGCCGAGGGGGTGGTGCGGGCCCGGCTGCGCGCGGTGGGCATCGGCGGGCGGCTGGGTGACTGGCTCGCCCGGCCGGAGAACGCCGACCGGGTGACGGCAGAGGGGGCGACGGCGCTGCGCGGCGCGCTGACCGTCCTTCGGGACAGCGACGTGCAGGCGGTGGTCGGCGAGGCGGTGACGCGCCGGGCCGCGGACCGGGAGATCGCGCCCTACCTGGGCACGATGCTGGAGAAGGTCGTGGCGGACGGCGGGCACCGCAAGCTCGTGGACCTGGTGTGTGAACGGGCGTGCGACTGGCTGGAGGTGCACCGGGACGCGGTGATGGAGGCGGTCAGCGGCGGCGCGCCCGGCTGGACGCCGCGCTTCGTGGACCGGAAGGTCGGCGAACGGGTGTACCGCGAACTTCTGCGTTTCGTGACGGAGATGCGGGACATGCCGGGTCATCCGGCGCGTGGTGCCGTCGACCGTTTCCTGGGGGACTTCGCCGGCGATCTGCGCACGGATCCGCAGACGCGTGAGCGGGTCGAACGGCTCAAGCGGGAGGTGCTGCGCCGCGGCGAGGTGCAGGAGGTCATCGCCTCCGCGTGGGCGGCGCTGCGCGACACGATCGTGGCGGCCGCGGAGGACGAGAACAGCCAGTTGCGGCTGCGGGCCCGCGCCTCGCTGCTCTCGCTGGGCACCCGGATGGCCGGCGATCCGCGCCTGCAGCGCAAGATCGACGGCTGGGTGGAGGGCGCCGCGGCCTACGTGGTGACGACCTACCAGGACGAGATCACGTCGC
>DASSBO010000238.1:0-10598 GCA_035698655.1 Streptomyces sp. | reverse complement strand
GTGCCGCGCCGGTCCCACAGTTCGAGCCAGGACTCGAGGTAGTCGTCGTCGTGCCGGGGGGAGGTGAAGTAGGTGCGCACCGCGACGCCCATGGGACGGTCCTCGCGGCGGTGCAGGCCCATCTTCAGCGACAGCCGGGTGGAGTTGCCGTCGGCGGCGACGACCAGCGGGGCGTGGAACGTCGTCGGCGTCTTGTCCTCGCCGAGCTTGGCGTGCACGCCGGTGATGCGGCCGGTGCGCTCGTCCAGGATCGGCTCGCCGACGTTGCAGCGCTCGTGCAGCCGGGCGCCGGCCTTCTGCGCCTGCCGGGCCAGTTGTTCGTCGAAGTCGTCGCGCCGGCGGACCAGTCCGTAGTCCGGGTAGCTGGCCAGTTCCGGCCACGGCAGCTCGAGCCGCTGCCCGCCGCCGAGGATGCGCAGGCCCTTGTTGCGCAGCCAGCCGGCCTCCTCGGAGATGTCGATGCCCATGGCGAGCAGTTGCTTGGTGGCCCGCGGGGTGAGGCCGTCGCCGCACACCTTCTCGCGCGGGAAGGCGGTCTTCTCCAGCAGCAGGACGTCCAGCCCGGCGCGTGCCAGGTGGTAGGCCGTGGCGGCCCCGGCGGGGCCGGCTCCCACGACGATCACGTCTGCGCGGTGCTCGGACGGCGCCTGCGAGGACGGCTCGGTCATCGACGGTCTCCCGGGTGACTCGGAGGGCGCTTGCCGGACCAGGTCGTGTGCAGGGCCGGGCGCTGGACGGGCCTCAGTCTATGAGTGCGCGGCGTTGCCGCCGGGACGGGTGCCCCGGTGCAGGGCGACGATGCCGCCGGTCAGGTTGCGCCAGGCGACGCGCGCCCAGCCGGCCTGCTGCAGCCGGGCGGCGAGCGCCGGCTGGTCCGGCCAGGCGCGGATGGACTCGGCCAGGTACACGTAGGCGTCCGGGCTGGAGGAGACCCGCTCGGCGACCGGCGGCAGGGCCCGCATCAGGTACTCGGTGTAGACCGTGCGCAGCGGCGCCCAGGTGGGATGGCTGAACTCGCAGACGACCACGCGGCCGCCGGGGCGGGTCACGCGCAGCATCTCGCGCAGCGCGGCGTCGGTGTCCTGGACGTTGCGCAGCCCGAAGGAGATCGTCACGGCGTCGAACGCGCCGTCGCGGAACGGCAGCCGGGTGGCGTCGCCGGAGGTGAAGGGCAGCCAGGGGTTCCGCCGCCGGCCCTCGCGGAGCATGCCGAGCGAGAAGTCGCACGGCACGGTGTAGGCGCCCGCGGCGGCGAACGGCATGGACGAGGTTCCGGTGCCGGCCGCCAGGTCCAGCACCCGCTCCCCGGGGCGGGCGTCGACGGCCTGGGCGACCGCCTTCCGCCACAGGCGGGTCTGCCCCATGGACAGCACGTCGTTGGTGAGGTCGTAGCGCGCGGCGACGTCGTCGAACATCGCGGCGACTTCCCTGGGCTGCTTCTCCATCGTTGCGCGGGTCACCGCCCCATTCTTGCGCGTCCGGCGGCCGGGCCGCGCGCGGGGCACGCCGGGCCGGCCCCGGGGTGGTCCGCCCGACGCGTCAGGTGCGGCGCTGGGCGAGCCGGCCGGCCAGCACCGTCGCCACGCAGCAGCCGGTGCCGCGCTCCCGCAGCGCGGCGGAGTCCGGGGCGTCGAAGGCGGCGAAGTCCGCCCGGGCGCCCGGCGCGAGCGTGCCCGCGAAGGCCTCCTGCGGGCTGCGGTGCCCGGCGAGGGGGTCCAGCGGGGGCACGGGTGCGTCCGGGTCACCGGCGGGCAGCAGCAGGAGGCCGGCGCGTGTCACGGCACGGTGCACGGCCGGGGACGGGAAGGGCCCGGCGACGGCGGTGACGCCGTGCCGCAGCAGCCGTTGCAGGCCGCGGCGTGCGCTCGCGCCGCGCCGGGTGTCGTCCAGTGCGAGCGCGGCGAGGGCGTCCCCGGTGACCGGCTCGGTGCCCAGCAGCTCGGCCTCTCGCGGGTCGGGGTGGTAGGCGCGCTCGAGCAGTGCGGCCGCGCCCCGGTGCGCGAGCCCGGGCGTGAGCAGTCCGGGCCACCGCCGGACGCGTGCTTCGGGATGGGCCGCGGTCAGTGCCTCGAGCGGGCCGACGGCCGCGACGGCGGCGCCGTCCACGAGCACCGCGCCGCCGGTCAGCGGTGCGGCGCCCGGGCCGGCCAGTACGGCGTCCGCGGTGTGCAGCGTGCGCACGGGCGCAGCGGCTCAGGAGGTCTCGACGAGGGTGAGCTCCGGGTGGGCGGTGCCGCCGTCGATGGCCGTGGAGGACAGGTGCGAGACGACCTTGTCGTCGACCGGGTCGTTCGCCGGGTCGTCGTGCACGACCAGGTGCTCGTAGGTGGTGGCGCGCTGGGCGGGGACGCGGCCGGCCTTGCGGATGAGGTCGATCAGCTCCATCCGGTTCGAGCGGTGCTTCGCACCGGCCGAGGAGACGACGTTCTCCTCCAGCATGACCGAGCCGAGGTCGTCGGCCCCGTAGTGCAGGGAGAGCTGGCCGATCTCCTTGCCGGTGGTCAGCCAGGAGCCCTGGATGTGCGCGACGTTGTCCAGGAAGATCCGGGCGAGCGCGATGAGCCGCAGGTACTCGAAGATCGTCGCCTGCGTGCGGCCCTTCAGCGTGTTGTTCTCCGGCTGGTAGGTGTACGGGATGAAGGCGCGGAAGCCGCCGGTGCGGTCCTGCACGTCGCGGATCATCCGCAGGTGCTCGATGCGCTCGGCGTTCGTCTCGCCGGTGCCCATGAGCATCGTCGCGGTCGACTCGACGCCCATGGTGTGGGCCGTCTCCATGATCTCCAGCCAGCGCTCGCCGGACTCCTTCAGCGGGGCGATGGCCTTGCGCGGCCGCTCGGGCAGCAGCTCGGCGCCGGCGCCGGCGAAGGAGTCCAGGCCGGCGGCGTGGATGCGGCGGATGGCTTCCTGAGGGGTGACGCCGGAGATGCGCGCCATGTGCTCGACCTCGGAGGCGCCGAGGGAGTGGATCACCAGCTGCGGGAAGGCCTTCTTGATGGCCGCGAAGTGCTCTTCGTAGTACTCCACGCCGTAGTCCGGGTGGTGGCCGCCCTGGAACATGATCTGGGTGCCGCCCAGCTCGACCGTCTCCGCGCAGCGGCGCAGGATGTCGTCCAGGTCGCGCGTCCACACCTTCTCGCTCTTCGGCGGGGCGTAGAACGCGCAGAACTTGCAGGCCGTGACGCACGCGTTGGTGTAGTTGATGTTCCGCTCGATGATGTACGTCGCGATGTGCTCGGTGCCGGCGTAGCGGCGGCGGCGTACGGCGTCGGCGGCGCAGCCCAGCGCGTGCAGCGGGGCGTGCCGGTACAGGTCCAGCGCCTCCTGTGGGCTGATGCGGCCGCCGTCGGCGGCACGGTCGAGTACGGACTGCAGGTCGGCGTTCTCGGGCACCGGGACGTCCCTTCTCAGCTGGGCGTTACGGACTGTTCACGACCGATCCAGCGTACGCCAGGGGGTTCAGCGCCGATCGAGCAGTTCGACGTGCACGTCGGAGGGGTAGCCGGTCGCGTCGCCGGTGCGGCGGGCGAACTCGGCGACCCCGGCGAGCTGGTCACGGCCGAAGCGGAAGTCGAGCGTGGTGAAGTAGCGGCGCAGCACCGGCGGCTCGAAGACCTCCCAGCGGGCGGCCTGCTCGGCGACCTTGTCGATCTCCTCCAGGGCCAGGTCGCGGGAGGCGAGGAAGGCGCGGTGCACCTCGCGGACCGTCTCCGGCTCGCGCTCCAGATAGTCGCGGCGGGCCGCCCACACGGCGAAGACGAACGGCAGCCCGGTCCAGTCCTTCCACAGCTGCCCCAGGTCGTGGACCTGCAGGCCCTTCTCCGGCAGCTGCCGCAGGTAGGCGCGCAGGCCGACGTCGCCGATGACGACGGCGGCGTCGGAGTCGGCCAGCATCGCGGCCAGGTCCGGCTCGGCCCGGTGGTACTCGGGCCGCACCCCGTAGTGCTCGGCGAGCAGCAGCTGGGCCAGCCGCACCGAGGTGCGGGAGGTGGAGCCGAGGGCGACCCGCCGCCCGTCCAGCTCCTCCAGCGGCACCCGGCTGACGATCTCGCACGACATCACCGGCCCGTCGCAGCCCACCGCGATGTCCGGGAGAGCCACGAGGTCGTCGGCGTTGCGGAGGAATTCCACCAGGGTGACGGGCCCGATATCGAGGTCCCCGTTCACCAGCTGTTCGCTCAGCTTTTCGGGCGTGTCCTTGGTGAGCTCCAGATCCAGCAGGGTCCCGGTCCGGGCGAGGCCCCAGTAGAGGGGGAGGCAGTTCAGAAACTGGATGTGCCCCACACGCGGGCGGGAGCTGGGCTGTGCTGTCACAGATCGGAGCGTACGCCTGCGCCTCGCCGGCCCACGCGGCGGGCGGCGACCGGGTGAAACCGGATCATGAAACCCTTCCCTGGGCAGAGGCACCGTGCTAGGCTCACCAGCAAGTTGCAGTTTGGTTTCCTTGCAGTACAGAGCCTGCGGAGCATGTGACCGCGGGCTCTCGTCATTTTCAGACTTCTTGCACGACTTTCGGGCAGTAGGTTTGGGGAGCAGGGCGACCCTTATAGGCCCAAGGAGGGCTTATGGCTACCGGAACCGTCAAGTGGTTCAACGCCGAAAAGGGCTTCGGTTTCATCGCCCAGGACGGCGGCGGTCCCGATGTCTTCGTCCACTACTCCGCGATCAACGCCACCGGCTTCCGCTCCCTCGAGGAGAACCAGCTGGTGAACTTCGACGTCACCCAGGGTCCGAAGGGCCCGCAGGCGGAGAACGTCACCACTGCCTGATCGCTCAGATTGCGCTGCTCACGCAGCACCCAAGGAGCCCCCGCCCCGGCGGGGGCTCCTGCCTTTTGTGCCACGTTGACAGCGCCGCAGGGCGGGTCCCAGAATGACGGCCATGATCGGCAGCCACTCGACACACCCGGCGGGCACCCTCGGTGTCCCCGAGCGCGTCGGCTGCGCCCGGTCCGGTCTCTAGTTGTGCTGCGACGCACGCGCGTCTTCCGCCGTTTCCGCACACAGCTCACCTGAAAGAGGACCCATGACCGTGATCACCCCTGCCCCCACGCTGCGTGACGCCTCCGTGCCCGAGGGCGGCATGTTCGAGGGCCGCCGCATCCTCCGCCGCACTCCCGCCGACTGGCAGGACCGCCCCTACGAGCGCTTCGAGGTCGTGCCGCAGGGCCGGATCATCGGCGCCGAGATCCGCGGCCTGGACCTGTCGCAGCCGCTGGACGACGGCCTGCGCGCGGAGCTGAACCGCGCCCTGCTGGAGTGGAAGGTGCTCTTCTTCCGCGGCGCGCACCTCGCCCCGGAGCACCAGCGGGCCTTCGCCCGGCACTGGGGCGAGCTGGAGACGAACCCGCTGCTGGCCCGCGGCTCGTCCGAGGACGTCGTCCGTTTCGACAAGGGCGGCGACGCCACGCCGACGTTCGAGAACGTCTGGCACGCGGACGTCACGTTCCGGGAGCGGCCGGCGCTGGGCGCCGTACTGCAGCTGCGGGAAGTGCCGCCGGTGGGCGGCGACACGATGTGGGCGGACATGGCGGCCGCCTACGACAACCTCCCCGACGAGGTGAAGGCCCGGATCGACGGCGCCACGGCCGTGCACGACTTCATCCCCGGCTTCGCCCGCTTCTACGGCCCGGAGCGGCTCGCGCCGCTGCAGGACGAGTTCCCGCCGGTGGAGCACCCCGTGGTGCGCCGCCACCCGGAGACGGGCCGGAAGATGCTGTTCGTCAACACCTCCTTCACCACCCGCATCACCGGAATGGACCGGGCCGAGAGCGACCGGCTGCTGCGCTACCTGGTGACGCAGGCGCACGTGCCGGAGTACCAGGTGCGGTTCCACTGGCAGCCGGGCGACATCGCGTTCTGGGACAACCGCTCCACCCAGCACTACGCGGTGGGCGACTACGCGCCGCACCGCCGCGTCGCCGAGCGGGTGGCGATCGCCGGCGACCGCCCCTTCTGAGCCGGACGGACGGGCGGCCGCGTCAGGCGGCCGCCCGTGCGCGCTACCAGATCGACTCGACCCACTCGGGGTGGTCGACGAACGGGTTGCGGTTGTGCTGGATCTGGTCGTAGATGACCTGGTTCCGGTGCTCCTCGAAGGTGTCCGGCGGGTCCTGCTCGTTCCACTGCTTGAGGACGGACATCTTGCCGATGTAGGGCGCCGAGCCGTTGTCCACCTTGTCGTTGGGCTCGAGGTCGGCGAATCCGTCGTCGCCCTCGTAGCGCACCGCCATGTAGAAGATCATCCGGGCGACGTCGCCTTTGACGGCGTCGCGCGGCTCGAAGGAGTCCCCGTCGCTGGATGACTGAGTGGCCTCGTCGACGGGCGACCCGCCCATGTCGAAGTCCTTGTTGCCGCGTACGCCGTTGACGGTGACGTCGGACGGGCGCAGGTGGTGGATGTCGGTGCCCGGCCCGGGGGACGTGCCGAAGTCGCCGTGTGACTTGGCCCAGACGTGCTCCCGGTTCCAGTCGTCCTGGTCGCCGCCGTGCTGGGACTTGGGGCGGGACTTGCCGCTGTAGAGCAGGATCACGTCGTTGCTGTTGTCCGGGTCCTCGTCGCTGATCATCAGCGCGTCCCACACGTCGGAGTAGGACAGCACGGTCTGGTCGCTGATGATCTGGTGCAGCGCGTCCCTGAGCTGTTCACCGGTCTTGCCGATGGCGTCCTGGTAGTAGGTGTCGTCGTAGGCGGTGACGGTTGCGTGGGGGGCTGCCGGGTCCGCGACGGCCGCCGAGGCGGGGGCCTGCACCACGACGCCGGCCAGCAGGGCGCCGGCACCGGCGAGGGCGGCCACGGTGGTACGGATTCTCGCGCGAGGGACGGTCATGTGGGGGGTGTCCTCTCCCGTTGGCTTGTTCGACCTCGGGAGCCTTCCACGGACGGCCCTCCACCACTGTGAACATGACGGAATTTTATGGTGTGGACATGATGACTACTGGTCCGCGTACAGCGCGCCGATCTCGTCGGCGAAGTCCCGCACGATGACGTGCCGCTTCAGCTTCAGCGACGGCGACAGGTGGCCGCTCTCCTCGGTGAAGTCATCGGGCAGCACGGTGAAGTCGCGGATGCCCTCGGCGTGCGAGACCAGCCGGTTCGCGTCGTCGACCGCCTGCTGCAGGTTGCGCCGCAGGTCCTCGTCGACGGCCAGCTCGGCGACTGATGAGCCCTCCTTGTGGTGCATGCGCTGCCAGTGCGCCAGCCCCTCGGGTTCGAGCGTGATGAGCGCCGTCAGGTGCGGCCGCTCGTCCCCCACCACCAGGCACTGGCTGATCAGCGGATGCGCCCGCAGCCAGTTCTCCAGCGGTGCCGGAGCGATGTTCTTGCCGCTGGAGGTGACCAGCAGGTCCTTCTTCCGGCCGGTGATGGTCAGGTAGCCGTCGGCGTCCAGGGCGCCGATGTCGCCGCTGGGGAACCAGCCGTCGCCGACCCGCTCCGGGACCACCTGCCCGCCCGACACGTCCCAGTACCCGGCGAAGACCTGACCGCCCTTCAGCAGCACCTCGCCGTCCTCGGCGATCCGCACCGCGGTGCCCGGCAGCGGACGGCCGACCGTGCCCAGCCGGGGCCGCTGCGGTGGCGTGACGGTCACGGCCGCGGTGGTCTCCGTCAGCCCGTAGCCCTCGTAGATCTCGATGCCGGCCCCGGCGAAGAACGCGCCCATGCGCCGGTTCAGCGGCGACCCGCCGCAGATGACGTGCCGGACGTCGCCGCCCAGCGCCGCGCGGATCCGCCGGTAGACCAGGGTGTCGTAGAGGCCGCGCGCAGCCCGCACTCCCAGCCCGGGCCCGCGGCCACCGCCCTGCCGCGCCTGTTCGGCGGCGTCGCCCCAGCGGACGGCCACCCGCTCGGCGCGGTCGAAGGAGGACGCCCGGCGCATCCGCTCGGCCGTGGCCCGCGCGGTGTTGAAGACCTTCTCCAGCACGTACGGGATGGCGAGCAGGAAGGTGGGCCGGAAGGACTCCAGGTCGGCGAGCAGGTCCTCGGTGCGCACACTCGGCGCGTGCCCGAGCCGCACCCGCGCCTGCATGCAGCCGATCGCCACCATGCGGCCGAAGACGTGCGACATCGGCAGGAACAGCAGCGTCGAGGCCTGCGCGTCGGCCCGCAGCGAACGGAAGACGGGGTAGAGCAGCTCGACCGCGTTGTCCACCTCGGACAGGAAGTTGCCGTGGGTGAGCACGCAGCCCTTGGGGCGCCCCGTGGTCCCCGAGGTGTAGATGAGCGTGGCCACGGTGTCCGGGTCCGGCAGCCGCCGCCGCTCCTCCACCACGGCGTCGTCCAGTTCCCGGCCGACGGCCGTCAGCCGGCCCACCGCGCCGGCGTCCAGCTGCCACAGGTGCTCCAGCCCCGGCAGCTCCTCGCGCACGCCGCTGATCAGCCGCGCCAGTTCGACGTCCTCCACGGCGCAGGCCCGGGCACCGGCGTCGTGAAGGATGTACCGGGTCTGGGCGGCCGAGGACGTCGGGAAGACGGGCACGGTGACCAGGCCGGCCGCCCAGGCGGCGAAGTCCAGCAGCGTCCACTCGTACGTGGTGCGCGACATGATGGCCAGCCGGTCGCCCGGCTCCAGGCCGTGCGCGATCAGCCCCTTGGCCGCGGCGACCACCTGCTGGGCGAACTCGGCGGCCGTCACGTCCCACCAAGTGCCGTCCGGATGCCGGCGCGCGAGGACGACGTCGTCCGGCGCCTGCTCGGCGTTGACGAACGGCAGGTCGGCGAGCGAACCGTGCGCACGCGGCGGGACGAGCGGCGGCACGTACGCCTCCACCACCGTGCCGTCCAGCGTCTGCAGGACCGGCTCCGTCGGATCGGGCATGTCGCGACGGCGGGCATCCGGCGACGCGGCGGAATCGGGCATGAGGCTCTCCTGATGCGACCGACTGCCGCCCGCCGCATGACATTTGTCAGGTGTCCGAGGACCTTAGCGGCTGCTGTCCAGCCCCCGCCAGGCTCGGAACGTCTGGCACAGCCGCTCACGCCTTGGTCAGGACCGCGGTCACCCCCTGGCCGCCGGCGGCGCAGATGGAGATCAGGCCGTGTGCGCCCTGCCCGATGCCCTCCCGGGTGGCGAGCAGCTTCGCCAGGGTGGCGACGATCCGCGCGCCCGTCGCCGCGAACGGGTGCCCGGTCGCCAGCGAGGAGCCCGCGACGTTCAGCCGGTCCCGGTCCACCGGTTCCAGCCCCTGCTTCTCCCAGGCGGCCAGCGTGGCCAGCACCTGGGAGGCGAACGCCTCGTGGATCTCGAACAGTTCGATGTCGGCGGTCCCCAGGCCGGCCCGGCGCAGCATCCGCGGCACGGCGAAGGCCGGCGCCATCAGCAGGCCCTCGCCCGCCTCGTCGGTGAAGTCGACCGCGCCGGTCTCGTACGTGCTCAGGTACGCCTGCGGCTGCAGGCCGTGCTCCTCGGCCCACTCCTCACTCGCGAGCAGCACGGTGGCGGCGCCGTCGGTCAGCGGCGTGGAGTTGCCGGCCGTCATGGTCGCCTCGGGCCCGAACTGCCGCCCGAAGACCGGCTCCAGCTGACCGAGCTTGTGCGCCGAGGTGCCCGGGCGCAGGTTCTGGTCGCGGGCCAGACCGCGGAAGGGCACGACCAGATCGTGCAGGAAACCGCTGTCGTAGGCGGTGGCCAGGTTGCGGTGGCTGGCGGCAGCCAGTTCGTCCTGCTCCCAGCGGCCGACGCCCCAGTCGCGGGCGGTGCGGGCGGCGTGCTCGCCCATGGAGAGGCCGGTGCGCGGTTCGGCGTTGCGCGGGATGTCCGGACGCAGGTGCCTCGGCCGCACCCGGGCGACCTCCCGCAGCCGCTCCTTGAAGGTCTTGCTGCGCCGGGCGGCGAGCAGGATGCGGCGCAGCTCGTCGTTGACGCCCAGCGGCGCGTCGCTGGCGGTGTCGGCACCGCCGGCCACGCCCGCGTCGATCTGGCCCAGCGCGATCTTGTTGGCGACGGCGATGACGGCCTGCAGCCCGGTGCCGCACGCCTGCTGCACGTCGTAGGCGGGGGTGCGCGGGTCGAGCGCCGAGCCGAGGACCGTCTCGCGCGCGAGGTTGTAGTCCCGGCTGTGTTTGAGCACCGCGCCGGCGACGAACTCCCCGAGGCGCTCGTCGCGCAGTCCGAAGCGTTCGACGAGCCCGTCGAGCGCCGCGGTGAGCATCTCCTGGTTCGAGCAGGTCGCGTACGGACCGTCGGCGCGGGCGAACGGGATCCGGCTGCCGCCGATGACCGCCACGCGGCGCGGGACCTGGGAACGTATGAGGCCGCTGGAACTCATCCTCGACCAAACTCCTGACCTGAAAGTAACCTTACTCCGAAGTAAAACAGCGCGCACGGACACGCGCCACGACGCCCGAGGAGACGAGGAATGGCCGACCGCTACCTGAGCTGGACCACCACAGGCCCCGGCCGCTTCCTCACCCGCCGCCTCGGCCTCCCGCAGCCCGTGCCGCTGCACCGGTTCTCGGAGCGGCGTCCCGGGCTGGAAGGAGGCCCGCTGCTGCACCTCACCGCCGGGCGCCCGGCGTACGACGGGGAGGTGCTGGCAAGAGCGCTGGACGGCTGCGGGCTCCCGGTCCGCACCCCCGCCGGGGCGCCGGAGCGGGACACT
>DASSBO010000237.1:0-6389 GCA_035698655.1 Streptomyces sp. | reverse complement strand
GTGCCCGCCACGCCGGAAGGCGACGCGGTGCCCGAGCCCGAGGCCGAGCCCGAGCCCGCCGCGGACCCGGCGGACGCCCAGCCGCCTGCGGCACAGCCGGAGACCGTCGGCGCGCCCGCCGAGAGCGGCGAGGCCGGCGCTGCGGCCGCAGCAGAGGCGGAGGCGCCCGCCGCGCCGGAAGCCGACGCCGTCGACATGTCGATAAGCCAGGACGGCCCGCCGGCCACGGGCGCGCCGTCCGCCGACGGGGCGCCCCCCGCCCCCGGGTACACCGAGGCCGACCGGGAGGCGGTGCACCGTCTCATGCGGGAGCGCCGCGACGTGCGCAACGGCTTCCGCCCCGACCCCATCCCGCACGACGTGCTGCTGCGCGTCCTGGAGGCGGCGCACACCGCGCCCAGCGTCGGACACTCCCAGCCGTGGGACTTCGTGGTCATCCGCTCCTCGGAGACCCGCCAGGCCATGCACGAACTGGCGATGCGTCAGCGCGAGGAGTACGCCCGTTCCCTCCCCAAGGCGCGCGCGAAGCAGTTCAAGGAGCTGAAGGTCGAGGCCATCCTCGACACGCCCGTGAACATCGTCGTCACCGCCGACCCGACCCGCGGCGGCCGGCACACGCTCGGCCGGCACACCCAGCCGCAGATGGCGCCCTACTCCTCCGCGCTCGCCGTGGAGAACCTCTGGCTCGCCGCCCGCGCCGAGGGCCTCGGTGTAGGGTGGGTCAGCTTCTTCGACGAGCGCGAGATGGTGCGGGCACTCGACCTGCCCGAGCACCTCGAGATCGTCGCCTACCTGTGCATCGGCTACGTCGACGAGTTCCCGGCCGAGCCGGAGCTGATGCAGGCGGGCTGGTCCAAGCGGCGCCCGCTGTCCTGGGTCGTGCACGAGGAGACCTACGGCCGCCGTGCCCTGCCCGGCGCCGAGCCGCACGACCTGCTCGCCGAGACCCTCGAACGCATCCGCCCGCTGGACGCCAAGGCACTGGGCGAGGCCTGGGAGCGGCAGAAGCGGATGACGAAGCCGGCCGGCGCGCTCGGCCTGCTGGAGATCATCTCGGCGCAGCTGTGCGGGCTGTCCCGGCAGTGTCCGCCACCGGTGCCCGAGCCGGCCGCCGTCGCGGTCTTCGCCGGCGACCACGGGGTGCACGCCCAGGGCGTCACGCCGTGGCCCCAGGAGGTCACCGGCCAGATGGTCGCCAACTTCCTCGGCGGCGGGGCCGTGGTCAACGCCTTCGCGGGCCAGGTCGGTGCGGAGGTCTGCATCGTCGATGTCGGGGTGGCGGCCGAACTGCCCGCCATGCCGGGCCTGCTGCCCCGGAAGGTGCGGGCGGGCACCGCCGACATGACGCAGGGGCCCGCGCTGACCCAGGAGGAGGTGCTGCGCGCGATCGAGGTCGGGATCGAGACGGCACGCGACCTGGTCGCGGCCGGCAACAAGGCGCTGGTCACCGGGGAGATGGGCATCGCCAACACCACCGCCTCGGCCGCCCTGATCGCCGCCTGCACCGGCGCAGACCCGGCGGAGGTCACCGGGCGCGGCACCGGCATCAACGACGAGACGCACGTGCGCACGGTCGACGTCGTGCGCCGCGCCCTGCAGCTGCACCAGCCGGACCCGACCGACCCCGTCGGCAGGCTGGCGGCCGTCGGCGGGCTCGAGCACGCCGCGCTCACCGGGCTGATCCTGGGCGGCGCCTCACTGCGCACGCCCGTGCTGCTGGACGGCGTCAGCGCCGGGGCGGCTGCGCTCGTCGCACGGCAGATCGCCCCCGAGGCACTCGCCGCGTGCATCGCCGGCCACCGCAGCGCGGAGCCCGGCCACGCCGTCGCGCTCACCAGGCTGGGGCTGCGGCCGCTGCTCGACCTGGACCTGCGGCTCGGCGAGGGCACCGGTGCCCTGCTCGCGCTTCCGCTGGTACAGAGCGCGGCACGTGCCATGCACGAGGTCGCCACCTTCGACTCCGCGGGAGTCACCGAGAAGGGCTGACCGCCCGGCAGGCCACCGCCGCCGGCCGCCCGCACCGCCGCGCGCGGATGCGGGCGGCTGGCGCTCTCCCGCACCCCCATAAGCTGGGCTCACCCAGCGCCCGTCCAGCCGCTCCGACGCCGCAGCGGCACCGCGTCACCGCAAGGAGCAGCCTCGCGATGTCCGAGACCCCCGCCTACCCCGTCGGACTCCGGCTGGCCGGCCGCCGCGTCGTCGTCCTCGGCGGCGGCACCGTCGCCCAGCGGCGGCTTCCCGCGCTGCTCGCCGCGGGCGCCGACGTCCACCTCGTCGCCCCCGCCGCCACGCCGTCCGTCGAGGCGATGGCCGTCGCCGGCGAACTCACCTGGGAACACCGGCCCTACCGCCGGGGCGACCTGGCCGACGCGTGGTACGTGCTCATCGCCACCGACGACCCGGAAGCCAACGCCGCCGCCTCCGCCGAGGCGGAGGAACACCGCGTGTGGGCCGTGCGCAGCGACGACGCCGAGGCCGCCACCGCCTGGACGCCCGCCACCGGGCGCAGCGAGGGCGTCACCGTCGCCGTGCTCACCGGACGCGACCCGCGGCGCTCCGCCGCCGTGCGCGACGCCGTCGTCGAAGGCCTGCGCGACGGCACCCTCGGCGCCCCCCGCCACCGGGCCCGCACCGGCTCCGTGGCCCTGGTCGGCGGCGGCCCCGGCGACCCCGATCTGATCACCGTGCGCGGCCGCCGGCTCCTTGCGGAGGCGGACGTCGTCGTCGCCGACCGGCTCGGCCCGCGCGACCTGCTCGACGAACTCCCGCCGCACGTCGAGGTCATCGACGCCGCCAAGATCCCCTACGGCCGTGCCATGGCCCAGCAGGCGATCAACGACGCGCTCGTCGAACACGCCAAGGCGGGCCGCTCCGTGGTGCGCCTCAAGGGAGGCGACCCCTACGTCTTCGGCCGCGGCATGGAGGAGGTGCAGCAGCTGACCGAGGCGGGCGTGCCGGTCACCGTCGTGCCCGGCATCACCAGCGCCGTCAGCGTCCCGGGAGCGGCGGGCATCCCGGTCACCCACCGCGGCGTCGCCCACGAGTTCACGGTCGTCAGCGGACACGTCGCCCCCGGCGACCCGCGGTCCCTGGTCGACTGGGAGGCGCTCGCCCGGCTGCGCGGCACGATCGTGCTGCTGATGGCCGTCGAACGCCTCGGCGCCATCGCCGAGACCCTCATCCGGCACGGCCGCCCCGGCGACACCCCGGTGGCCGTCGTGCAGGAGGGCACCATGGCCGGCGAGCGGCGCGTCGACGCCACGCTGGCCACCGCCGCACGCGTCGCCGAGGCGGAGGGCGTACGGCCGCCCGCGGTCGTCGTCGTCGGCGACGTCGTGGGCGTCGGCCCGGCAGCTGAGAAGTGACCCGGCCGTGGCGGAACTGACGCCCGTGGCCGACCCCGGCGACCCGCGGCTGCACGACTACACCGGCCTCACCGACGTCGCCCTGCGGCGCCGCCGCGAACCCGCCGAGGGCCTGTTCATCGCGGAAGGCGAGAAGGTCATCAGGCGCGCCCTGCTGTCCGGCTACCGCATGCGCTCGATGCTGCTGACCGAGAAGTGGGCGGCGGTGATGGCCGACGTGGTCGAGGCCGCCGACGCCCCCGTCCACCTCGTCAGCCCGGCGGTCGCCGAAGCGGTGACGGGCTACCACGTGCACCGCGGGGCACTCGCCGCCATGCAGCGCGCCCCGCTGCCGGCGCCGGAAGAGCTCCTCGCACCCGGGGGGCGCATCGACGGCCCCCGCCGGATCGCGGTGTTCGAGGACATCGTGGACCACACCAACCTGGGCGCCGCCTTCCGCAGCGCCGCCGCACTCGGCGTCGACGCCGTCCTCGTCACGCCACGCTGCGCCGACCCGCTCTACCGGCGGTCCGTGAAGGTCTCCATGGGCACCGTCTTCCAGGTCCCCTGGACCAGGACCGGGCCGTGGCCGCAGAGCATCGCCACGCTGCGCGCCCACGGCTACCTGACGGCCGCGCTCGCGCTGGACGCGGACGCCGTGGACCTGGACGCGCTGGCCGCCCGGCGCGCGGCCCGGCTCGCCCTGGTCTTCGGCGCCGAAGGCGACGGGCTGCGGCCGGCCACCGTGGCGGCGGCGGACCTGACCGTACGCATCCCGATGGCGCACGGCGTCGACTCCCTGAACGTGGCCGCCGCCTCAGCGGTGGCCTTCTACGCCACCCGCCCCACGCCGTAGGGCCCCGGGCCGGGTCAGTCCGCGGCCGAGACCGTTCCGGAGGGGCGCGCGTGCGCGCCCTGCGCGCTGCTCTGACAGCCCTGCGCCGCCGCGATGCCCAGCGCCACCAGCAGCGTCACCGTCACGAAGACCACCAGCCGCTGCCGCAGCAGCCGCCTGCGCGCCGTCGCACCGCCGCCCGGAGGCGGCGACGGGCGCGCGGCGGCACGTTTCGCCGCCGGGCGGGCGCCCGGCGTGCCGGGGCCGCCGCGCGGCACGGCGCTGCGCGGCGCGCCGGACGGGGCAGGGTGCTCCCGGCCGGGCTCGTGCTCCGTCCGCTGCCGCGCGTACGCCTCCGCGTGCGGCCCGGTGGGCCGCCGGCCGGGCGCCGTGGGGCGGGGGACGACCGCGTGGATCCCGGTGTCCGGGAGCCCGCGCGCCTCACGGGCGGCGATCTCCTTCAGCCGCAGGGACAGCTGCAGGGTGCTCGGCCGGTCCTCCGGGGCCTTCACCAGACACGCCTCGACCAGCGGGGCCAGCGCCGCGTGCACCTCGGCAAGGTGCGGTTCCTCGTGCACCACCCGGTAGAGCATCACCTCGGAACTGCCGTGCCCGAAGGGCGAGTCACCGCTTGCCGCGTAGGCCAGCGTCGCGCCCAGCGCGAACACGTCCGTCGCCGGCGTCACCGCCGCGCCGCGCACCTGCTCGGGGGCGAGGAACCCGGGGGAGCCGACCGCCGTGCCCACATGCGTCAGCGTGCTCGCACCCGTCGCCCAGGCGATCCCGAAGTCGATGATGCGCGGGCCCTTCGGCGACAGCAGGATGTTCGACGGCTTCAGGTCCCGGTGCACCACACCGGCCTCGTGCACCGCCACCAGCCCCTCGGCCAGCGCCGCCCCGATCGAGGCGACCTGCGAGGGCGGCAGCGCGCCCTCCTCCTGCACCTTGTCGTGCAGCGAGGGGCCGGGCACGTACTGGGTCGCGAACCACGGCCGGTCCGCGTCCAGGTCCGCGGCCACCAGCCGGGCCGTGCAGCCCCCGCGGATGCGCCGCGCGGCGGACACCTCCCGGGCGAACCGGGAACGGAACTCCTGGTCCTCCGCCAGATCCGGGCGGATCACCTTCAGCGCCACGCGCTGCCCGCGCCGGTCCGCGCCGAGGTAGACCACGCCCATGCCGCCGGCCCCCAGGCGCCGGTGCAGCCTGAACGACCCGACGACCCGCGGGTCCTCGCGCCGGAGCCGCATCATCGCCATGTCGTTCCCCTGCCTCCGGTGTGGGAGCCGCCGTACCGCCGAAGGCGGGGGAGCCCCCGTCCGCTGCCCTGTCCGTGTGCCGAGGACAGCTTACGGACTGGTACCCGCGAGCCACGACAGGCCGCGCAGACGGTCTTCCGACGCACCGTCACCGGGCGTGCCCGGCAGGGCGGTCGGAGCCGACGCGCCGCCCGCCCGCGCGGCGGCCCGTCAAGTGACCCGCGACTCACCGGCGTTGGTGCACGCCGCACCCGCCGCCATGTGGCGCACCTCACGTCCCGGCGGCGGAGGCGGAGCGCCGCCCCTGGGGGAAGTCCCGAAGAGCGCCGGCCGGCCTCTCCACCCTGCGGAGTAGACGTGCCGCCGCGGAGTCATCCTGCGGGAGGCCACCGAGTCGGTACGCGGGCATGACGCCCCACCTGCCCGCCGAACCTACTGTGGTCGTCAGGCGGTGGGCGTGCGGCGTCCCCGCCGCACACGACAGGAGCAGCGCCATGACGCACACAGCGGGGCCCGCGCCGGCCGGGGAGCAGGTCCGGCGAGCCGTGGCCGCCCTCTTGCGGCGGCGTCCCGGCGACCGGCGGCACCCGCTGATCGCGCTGGCCATGGTGCTGCCCGCGGCCGTCCTCCTCGCCGTCCTCTTCGGCGGCGTGGACGCGGTGGTCACACAGGCGTCGTCCGTGGCCGGATTGCTGGGGCGCTGATCAGCGCGCCGGGCTCGGGAGAGCGGCCCGAGCCGGGGATACCCGGTCAACAGCCCCGTGGGGACGGGGGTGCGGCGGACGGCACACAGCCCGGGCAGCTGGGGAGCTGCCCGGGCTGGCTCCCCGGCCGTCCACGCCGAGTAGCATCCCGCCGCATGCAGCAGCCATCCCGGGACGACCTCGTCACGCACCTGGCCGCCCTCGCCCGTGCCGCCGGCGGGGACGGCGAGCCGGCCGTGCTGGCGGAACG